>JAOAPX010000111.1 GCA_025463125.1 Acidobacteriota bacterium
TTTTCTTGAATGGATAATTTACAACTTCATAAAACGTCCAATAAAATCTTCGTAAAGCCAAACAAATAAAATTAATGATACTGGCGAAGATGTAATCAAAAAAAGAATTGTTGAATAAAGTGAGGATTTAATAATTAGATTTTTTGTAAATCCAATAGCAATTATAAAAAAGATCGTAGAAATTGAAGCCAGAGATGCACATCCGAAGAAAAAGTAATTCACATCATACTCCGCCAATTTTGCCATGAGCATCATTGACCAAATGATAACTGCTCCAATAATCAATAATCCTTTATAAATCATTCGCTTTCAACAATTATTTATTCGGATTATATTTTCCGATAATCGCGTCCAGATTTTTCGCCGTTTCCGGGTTCCACAGTTCGGGCGCTGTGAAAATCGCGTTTTTAGTCGCGCCTTCAAACGGGTTCGGCGTCTGTTTGGCGGCAACGCGCCGGACGGCTTCCTTTAAAACCAATTGCGCGTTTCGCACGTTTTTCTGCAAATATCCGATGACCATTTCGGCTGAAACCGCGTCGTGATCTTCGTGCCAGCAATCGTAATCGGTTACTAAAGCGAGAGTCGCGTAAGCCATCTCGGCTTCGCGGGCGAGTTTCGCTTCCTGCAAATTCGTCATCCCGATAATGTCCATTCCCCACGAGCGATAAACGTGCGATTCAGCCTTTGTCGAAAACGCCGGACCTTCCATGCAAAGATAAGTTCCGCCGCGATGAATTTTCAAATCTTCAATTGTTCTGCAAGATTCTTCCAAAATATCTCCAAGTTCCGAGCAAACCGGATGCGAAAACGTGATGTGTCCGACGATTCCGTTGCCGAAAAACGTCGATTCTTCGGCGCGCGCGCGCGTGCGGTCGAAAAATTGGTCGGGAATGACCATATCGGTCGGCGCGTATTTTTCCTGCAAAGAGCCGACTGCCGAAACCGACAAAATATAATCAACACCCAAAAGCTTCATCGCGTAAATGTTTGCGCGAAAGGGAAGCTCGGTCGGCGTGAGTTTATGCCCGCGCCCGTGACGCGGCAGAAACGCGACGCGCTCGCCTTCCAAAGTTCCAATAAGAAACGCATCCGAAGGCTTGCCGAACGGCGTTTCAACTTCGACTTCTTTTATGTCCGTCAATTCCGGCATCTGGTACAAACCGCTGCCGCCGATAATTCCGATTTTTACTTGTTCCATTATTTAATTTTCGATTTGATGATTTTTAGATTTTATTAGCTTTTAATTTTCCGTCAATTTCCGCCAAACGGCAAAGCGGCGCGTCCGCATCGTGGTAAAACCAGCAGATCCAGTTTTCTTGCAAAGCCTGCGGCAGCAGTTTCTTTTTGTTTTCCAGCGTTTCGAGCGGGAAAAGATCGTAACCCATAATCCAGGGCAAAGGAAGATGAGCGGTTGTCGGGATCAGATCGGAAAAACTGTAGAGAATTTCGCCGCCGGATTCGATTTTTACGGTTTGCATCGAGCCGTTATGCCCGCGCATTTCGGTCATCGTAATTCCCGGCGCAACCGCGTAAACGCCCGGTTTTAATTCGAGCTGACCGGAGTTTTTCAGCGCGTCCCAGTTGCCGGAAATATAACTTGCGCGGTCGCGCTCATACGGGTTTTCGGCGTGCTTGAATTCGTTTTCGCTGACGAAATAACGAGCGTTAGGGAATTGCGGAACGATTTCGCCCGTTTCATTTTTTACAGTGTTCCCGCCGCAATGATCGAAATGAAGATGCGTGTTGACGACGATTGAAATGTCTGCCGGACGATAGCCGGTTCGCTCGAAAAGCGATTCGGCAAAAGTTCGCTCGCGTCTGATTCCGTAAATCGAGGCAAGCTTTTCCGACCATTTTTCGCCCATTCCCGTCTCGATTAAGATTTTTTCACTCGCCGTTTCGACAAAAAGACAGTCGCTTGCCATACGAATGCGGTTTTGCTCGTCGGGCGGGCAGACGCGCTCCCACAAAACGCGCGGAACGACGCCGAACATCGCGCCGCCGTCTAATCTAAATTCCGTGTCCGGAACGATTTCTATTCGATAATCACCTAAAAGCATAAGAAAGCATAAAGGCAAAAAGAAAATGGATAATGGATAATTTTCACTCGATTATTACCCATTATCCATTATCGTTTTTCGCTTAAAATTACTTTTTAGCTGCCGGTTTTGCCGGAGCTTTGCCTTGCGGAGCCTGTGCTGCGGGAGCTTCTTCTCCTTCTTCTTCGCCGTGCGGCATCTGCATCGGCATCTGTTGTTTCATCATCTGCTGCAATTGCTCGTCGGAAACGGCGGGAATCGCGAAATCTTCGGCAACCTGAACGTTGTTTTTCGCTACGAGTTCATCGAGGATTTGTTTTTCTTTTTCCTCCTGAAGCTTTGCGCGGACGAATTCTTTGACGGGCATTTCGCGCGACATCGGGTTTTCCGGGTCTTTTACGCCGGTTGAAATCAAGATGTGGCGCACGTCGTACATTACGCTCGGCTGTCCGCTCTGGTCTTTCGTTTCGCCTTTTTTCTCAAGCTTGATGATGTGATAGCCATACGGGGTTTCGACCAGGTTCGGAGCGATTTGTCCGGGTTCGAGCGCGAGCGCGGCGGCTTCAAATTCCGGCATCATTCTGCCTTTCGGAACGTCTTTGTAAATTCCGCCCTGCGGTTCGCCCTGCGGATTTTGATTGCCCGGGTCGGTGCTGAATTCATTTGCAAGCTTTGCGAAATCTTCGCCTGCTTTGGCGCGGTTCAATATTTCTTCGGCTTTTGCTTTTTTGTCTTTCGGGTCGAGCTCCGGGTGCGCGGCAAGATATTTATTAATGTCTTCGTCCGTAACCGTCGCTTTATCTTCCAGCTTTTTCGAGTAGAGACGAGCGAGAAACTGCACTTTCTGCAATTTTACCTGTAGCTGTACCTTGTCCTGGAGTTCCTGGCTGATCGTTCCAGCCTTTAACTTGTCTTTATATTCTTTTTCGTAAATCTTGATTTTGGCGTAAAATTCTTTAGCCTGTTCCATTTCTTCCGGGCTGATTTCACGGTCTTTCATTTCAGGATTGGTTTCCTTCATGAGATTTATCTTGGTGTCGATAAATTTTTTGAAATCTTCCTCGTGACCGCCTTCCCAGAATTGTTTAACCTGTTCTTCCGTGATAAAACCGAACGGCGGCATCGAACCTTTATCTTTATTGATTTCGCGGTCGTAGTTTACAGCAATTAACTCGGCTTCGATATTCTGCAATTCCTGCTCGACGTTTTCGCCTTTGTCCAAGCCGTCTTTTCGCGCCTGGCTTGCCAGCGCAAGCATCTGCTTTAAGTTATCCGTTTGTTTCTTTTTCAGCTCCGGGTCTTCCGCCAGGCGTTTGAGCATCATCGGATTGGCATCCTTTAAAAGAAGCTCCATTTCCGCTTTGCTGAGGCTGTTTAAATTTTCTGCGTGATGCGTGCCGTATTTGGTTTTCCAGACAACGAGACCGGCTCCGATGGCTAAAATTACGCCGACTAATATTAATATTTTTGTTAAACTACTCAATTCTTTGAATCCTCACTTTTGATGTTTTCGACTTTTGATTTACGATTTGTAAAATTTAATTTAACTGAATTTTATATAATTCAATAAAAATTGCTTCGTTTTTATTTTTCGCTTTTATTTAATGCTTGTTTTCCTGCACTAATTCCAATAAAACGCCGTTCGCCGATGAAGGGTGGACGAATGCGACGAGACAGCCTTCGGCGCCGAGTCTTGGGGTTTCATCTATTAAACGCATTCCTTCGCTTTTTAGTTTCGCTAATACTTCTTCGATATTTTCGACTTCGACGGCGATATGATGGATTCCGCCGCCGCGTTTTTCTATAAACTTTGATATCGGCGAATCTTCGCTGGTCGGTTCGAGCAGCTCGATTCTGGTTTCACCGATCGGCAGCATCGCGACGCGCACTTTTTGATCTTCAACCGTTTCGGTGTGAACGTTTTCGAGTCCGAGCGCGTTGCCCCAAAATTTTAACGCTTCATCGATTCCTTTAGTGGCAATTCCGAGATGATTGATTTTCATGTCTGTTTCAAATTCATTTCAACTTTATTTCAAAATTTCCTCAACGGCAGAATAAGGATTATTGCGTTTTTCGGCAATTTCGAGCGCTAGTTCGTCAAGTTTTTCGCTCGTGCCGTTTTTGCTAAGGATGTCTGCCAGAAGCTTCTCTCTTAAAAGTTCTAAAAGCCGCCAGCGCGCGATCGCTTTGCGGCGTTCGAGATTTTCGTCTTGTTTTTGAAAAACATTATAACTTTCGATGGCTTTCGATAAATCTTCGATGCCTTTTGATTCGGTCGCGATCGTTTTGATAATCGGCGGATTCCAGAAATCCGGTCGATGCGCGAGCGACAAAAGCGCTTCGAGTTCTTTTTCGGTTCTGAGAACGCCTTCGCGATCGGCTTTATTAATTACGAAAACGTCGCCGATTTCCATGATTCCGGCTTTTATCGCCTGAATATCGTCGCCCATTCCGGGAACGAGCACGACAACCGAAACGTCTGCGGTTTTGACGATCTCGACTTCGTCCTGACCGACGCCGACGGTTTCGACGATAACTTTATCGTATCCGGCGGCATCGAGAATCGCGACGGCATCGACCGTCGTGCGCGAAAGACCGCCGAGATTGCCGCGCGTCGCCATCGAGCGTATAAACACGTTTTTATCGAGCCCGAGCGTTGCCATTCTGATCCGGTCGCCTAAAATTGCGCCGCCCGAAAAAGGGCTCGAAGGATCGACAGCGATAATTCCGATTTTTTCGCCTTTATTTTTGTAGTAAAGCGCGAGTTTATCGACGAGCGAAGACTTTCCGGCGCCGGGCGAACCCGTAATGCCGATAATGAGCGCGTTTCCGGTTCGCGGAAACACCGCTTTCATTATTTCGGCGGCATCGTCTGCGCCGTTTTCTATTTTAGTGATCGCCCGCGCGATCGCTCGCGGTTCTCCGTTAAAAAGTTTTTCAATATCGAACATATTGCGCAAATTTACTGTTTTTACTATTAAAGCGAGGATGTTAAAAGTTGTGCCTGTATGACAGGCGGCAATTCTAACGGTTTAGTAAAAAGCGATTTTCTCATTATTTTCAGCGAATTGCCAAAAGAAAAGGCTTTATTCGCGTAAATTTAATACAAGAATATGTTCTTGATTGATACAAATAATAAAAAATACTGCTGGGTGAATTATATTTAATCAATTTAAATCTATGTTTCTAAGCCGTTTAGAGAATAAATGATTAAATTATATAGTTTTTTGGCACGCTCATTGCTCAAGCTATCTGTAAGAGGTATTTGTTATGAAGAGCAGTAAACAAAATTTCAGGTTCAGTGTTGTATTGACGGTTTTTTTCAGTCTAGCCTTAAATGTTTTTGCCGCGGCAGATGTAGCAAAGCCTAAAACTGTTTCCAATCTCGATTATTTATTGATTGCAAGCAATCTTTCCGAAAAACTCAAAATCGATTTATCGGAAACCAATATAAAAATAAAATTCGGCAATGTCGAAGAAAGCCAGCTGACAAATAATCTTGTTGAAATTAAAGGTCAGGCATTTTGCGTTCTGCCGAATGACAACACGCAGCTGCCGATAAATTTTGCGGCGAAAATCAATCCGGTACAAAAAGTTGTGGCTGATGTCGAGTATAAATTTGTTGAAAGCGAATACGCTCCTTCCGCCGATGAAGAAGTTTTAATGCGCGAATTGATGAAACAAATCAGCAGCGATTATAAAACACAACAAATCACGATTGCTATCGACGGTTTTGAAACCGCCGAAGCCGGCGGCAGTCAAAAGAATCTAAAAGGTAACGGCGAAGTTAAAATTGGGGAGGTTGAATGGAGTAAAATAAAGTTTGATGTTGTATTAAACGCCGATAAAAAGGCGACAAAAATTGTTTACGACATTAAATAACATTTGAAATACGCTCCCAATTCAATCGAAAAGGCGAGTCTCCCAACTCGCCTTTTTACTTTTTAACTTCTGAGTTTTTCTATTTTCCTTTTCGCCGCGCAAAGTTTTTTCTGTTTTATTATCAAAAATTATGCTTTGAGAAGGTTTTTAGCAATTACAAGCCGCTGAATCTCGCTGGTTCCTTCGCCGATCGTGCAAAGTTTCGAATCGCGCCAGTATTTTTCCGCCGGGTAATCTTTCGTGTAGCCGTAACCGCCGTGAATCTGAATCGATTCTTCAGCGACTTTGACGGCGACTTCCGAAGCGAAAAGTTTTGCCATCGCCGATTTTTGCGTGAGTTTTTTGCCCGCGTCTTTCATCGAAGCAGCCTGCAAAGTTAAAAGCCTCGCCGCCTCGATCTGCATTGCCATATCCGCCAGTTTGAATTGAATCGCTTGAAATTCCGCGATCGGTTTGCCGAACTGCCGTCGCTCTTTGGCGTATTTTACAGCCGCTTCATAAGCGCCCTGCGCGATGCCGACCGAAAGCGCGGCGATCGAAATTCTTCCGCCGTCTAAAATCTGCATCGCCTGCAAAAAACCTTCGCCTTCGTTGCCGAGTCGGTTTTCGTCCGGCACGTAGCAATCTTCAAAAACGACCGAAGCCGTTTCCGAAGCGCGCATTCCGAGCTTGTTTTCTTTTTTGTCCGAGCGGAAACCTGCCATCGATTTATCGAAAATAAAAGCCGAAATACCTTTATTTCCTTTTTCCTTGTCGGTTACGGCAACGGCGACCAAAGTGTGACAGGCGATCGCGTGCGTAATAAAATTTTTCGAGCCGTTTACAGTCCAACCGCCGTCTGAGCGAACAGCCGTCGTGCGCGTGCCCGAAGCGTCGGAACCGGCTTGCGATTCCGTCAAGCCCCACGCGCCGAAGCTTTCGCCCTGCGTTAAAGGCACCAGGTATTTACGTTTCTGCTCCTCGTTGCCGAACATATAAATATGATTCGAGCAAAGCGAATTGTGCGCCGCGACGGATAACCCGACCGAGCCGTCAACGCGTCCCAGTTCTTCGATAATCGTCGCGTATTCAACATAGCCCATTCCCGCGCCGCCGTATTCTTCGGGGAAAATTACGCCCGTTAAGCCGAGCTCAGCAAGCTTCGGACGAAGCTCTTCCGGGAAATGCTGCGTTTCGTCCCATTCCATGACGTGCGGGCGAATTTCGCTCTCGGCAAACTCGCGAACACTGTATTTTATCTGTTCCTGTTCTTCGTTTAATTCAAAATTCATATTGTCAGCTTTATATAAAACGTCCGTTTAAGTATAACAAAAATTTAGATTGCCATAACCAAAAGCATAAATCAAAGCGGCTTAGGAAATTTACAATGTTTTTAAATTTCGGAATATCGTTAAAGCGAAAAGCTGTTTTCGAGAGGCATTCCAAAAGCTTTCAGCCGCAGTAGTTCGAGCCGGATTCCGCACTCATCGGGCGTGCCTTTTGCTTTACCATTTATCATTAAACATTTAACATTAAAAATATTATGGAATGGCAAGAAAATATTCTCGAAACAGACGCGGAAATCAGCGATCTGCTGGCGCAAACCAAACGAATAGCCGTTTTAGGAATCAAGATGGAATCGCATCAACCGGCTTTTTACGTGCCGCAGTATATGAAAAATGCCGGTTTCGAAATCATTCCCGTACCGGTTTATTATCCGGAAGCGACGGAAATTCTCGGTGAAAAAGTTTACCGGAATCTGGCTGATATTCCCGGAGAGATAGACCTGGTCAACGTTTTCCGGCGTTCAAATGACGTAGCGAAACACGCGGAAGATATTTTGGCGAAAAAGCCGAAAGCCGTCTGGCTTCAATCGGGGATTCGAAACGATGAGGTCGCCGAAATTTTAGCGAAAGAGGGAATCAAGGTCGTGCAGGATATGTGCCTGATGGTCGAACATCGCGCTTTGAGATAAGAAATAATAAATTCTTAGAGAAAAAAGAACCAGGAAAGTTAACTTTTCTTGGTTCTTTTTACTTCAAGTTTTTTTCTTCTTAAATTAGAAGAATTCGCCGAGCGTTTCGGCGGCGCGGATTTTTCTTTTACAACCGGAGTCTTCGCAGGTTTTCGCGGCACGGGATTGAGAAAGAGTTTAATTTCATCTTCGTCGAGCTCGCGGTAAGCGCCGACCGGAATTCGTTCATCTTTGACGTGACCGATTGCCGTGCGGCGAAGTTTGACGACCGAATTGCCGATCGAGTCGAACATTTTGCGAATCTGCTGATTATGTCCTTCGTAAAGCGTTACTTCGTACCAGCCGTTGTTTTCCGTGTGTTTTAATTCTTTTATTTCTGCCGGAGCGGTTTTGAATCCGTCTTCGAGCACGACTCCGCGCCGAAGTTTATTGATCGCGTTTTCGCTCGGCAAGCCTTTTACTTTTACTTCGTAAACTTTCGCAAAGGTTTTCGACGACGCGACCTTATTCGTAAATTCGCCGTCATTGGTTAAAATAATCAAACCTTCGGTGTTGTAATCGAGGCGCCCGACCGGGTAAACCTTTCCGAGGTTTTTGACTAAATCCGTCACGAGCTTTCTGCCTTCCGGGTCGGCGGCGCTCGAAAGATAGCCTTTCGGTTTATTTAACAAAATATAAACGTTTTCGCGTTTTTTAAGCTTTGAGTTGATTAATTTCCCGTGAACCTTGATGTGATCGGTTTCAGGATCGGCTTTGGTGCCAAGCTGCGCCGTTTCGCCGTTAACCGTGACTTCGCCGTCTTTTATTAATTCTTCCGCGCCGCGCCGCGATGCGAGTCCGGCTTGAGCGATAAGTTTTTGTAAACGTTCCTGCATAAAATAAGATTACACTAAAAGGACGGATAGCCACAAAGACGCGCGCAAACACGTTTAATTAAATAAACATTTACGCGTTTTAAAACATTTAACGATTGTTGTTTTTGAATCTTACTGAATTAAATCCTCGAAATCTTCGATGCTCGGAAGCTCGGATAAATCTTTTAATCCGAATTGAATCAAAAAATCCTTCGAAGTGCCGTACTGCATCGGTCTGCCGACGGTTTCCTTGCGACCTCTTGCGACGATCAAGCGTTTATCGAGCAGCGTTTTGATTGCCGAAGCCGACTGCACGCCGCGAATTTCCAGAATTTCCGGAACCGTTACAGGCTGCTTGTAGGCGATAACCGAAAGCGTTTCGAGTGCGGCGAGCGAGAGTTTCGCGGAAGGGCGCGTTTTCAAAAACGCGCGGATTTCCTCGTGATATTCAGTTCTGGTTGAAAGCTGCCAGCCGCCGGCGATCTCGCGCAATTGCAAGCCGCCTGCGCGCTGTTCGTATTCGCCGCGCAGTTCTTCGATCGCCGCTTCAATGGTTTCGCGATCTTCTTCGAGCACTTCGGCGAGACTTTTAATCGTAATCGGTTCGTCGGCAACGAAAATCAGCGCTTCGATAATTGAAATGATTTCGCTGATATTACGCGGTTGTTTTTCTTCGATTTCCTCAGTCATAAAAATTTTTCGCAGCCGATATGCCGGAGAAAAAAAATAAACACGGCTTTCCCGGGGCAAGCGCGGCTACGGCACAAAATTTTATAAAAGTTATTCGCGGCAATCCGTTACCTGTCGGCATTCAAACGCTTTTTATACTTTCATAATCTTTTGTTTTTTTTCTCGTATTTGTTCGATATTTAATTAAACTTTCCGCAAAACAATCTCGCCGAACGTCGTGTTTTGCAGCAGTTTGACGCTTTCGGTGCGCACGATTTCCAGAACAGCCATAAATGCCGTGACGAGCTCGCGGCGCGTGTGCATCTCGCCGAAAAAGGCGAGCAGATTTAATTCTTTTGTTTCGTAAATACGCTTCCTTAAACTTTTGAGCATATCCGCCAAAGACACTTCTTCGCGCTCGATTTCCATCTGAATTTCTTCTTTGTGGCGCGATAAGATTTTTTGAAAAACCGTCAAAAGATCGAAAACCGTGGCGCTTGTTTCCGTGTTGTTTTCATCGGTTTCAATTTTGCCGCGCCGGAAAACCGCTTGTTCTACGGTCGAGCGCTCGTAAAGCATCTGTGCCGCCGATTTGAATTTCTCGTATTCTAAAAGGCGATCGACCAGCTCTTTGCGCGGGTCTTCCATTTCTTCTTCCGCTTCTTCGAAAATTTCGCGCGGAAGCAGCATTTTCGATTTTATCTCGATCAAGGTCGCCGCCATCACGAGAAAATCGCCCGCCAGGGAAATGTCCAGTTTTTTCATCAGGCGAATATACTTTAAATATTCGTCGGTGATTTTAGCGATCGGAATATCGAAAATATTCGCTTTTTCCTGTTTGATCAGATAAAGCAGGAGATCGAGCGGTCCGGCGAATTTGCCGAGCTCGAGCTTGATTTCATCACGCGATTCCGCAGTAATATGCGGGGTTTCGGTAAAAAAATCAAAAGTAAGTTGTTCGGTTTGATGCTGTTCCATTAAAAAGGGCGAAATCCTTATCAAAGCAAAGTCGCGAAGTTCGCAAAAAAAGCCGGATTATGAATGTTCGGGTCAATCGCAAGCTGGAAATTAAACGCCTTTTGTTTCACGCAAATAAATAATGTAATCAATTTGCGGCGGCGTAAAATTCTCCTCTCTTAATTTCAAAACAATATTTCCGCGATGCGTTGCCGGATGCAGTAAGACGTGCGATAGAAGCTCGCGAAAAGTGTTTTTATGCGCGACTTTTTTGCTCGTTTTATATTCGACTCGCGTATTCAAGCTTTCTTCGTCAAATTGTTTCAAAAGCCGCGCGTAGTTTTCTGCCGTTTCTCGCGCTAAATCTTCGCATTCTTCGAGTGAGAAGTTTTGCCAAAAATTGAGACCGGTCGAATCTTTGCCGTGCATTCGCGCGTAATATTCTTTTTCGGTAATAAGCGGATGCGCCAGAACTTCCAGAGACCTTTTCGAACCGGTTTCTTTAAGCGATTCGGCGGTCAGCCGGTTTGCTTAATGGTTGTAAACGAAGAGTTCTCGAAGCTGCTCAAGCGTGTTCATTTAATCGACCTGATATTTGCGCAGGTCTTCAAGCTGAACGTGTTGCAGAGCGGCTTCGTGCGTCGCTTCCAGAACGACTTCGGGCGCCATTCCGGCATCGAACGCTTCTTTCCAGCGCAGCGCGACCAGACACCATTTATCGCCGGCTTTCAAGCCCGGAAAATTAAACTCCGGGCGCGGCGTTGACAGATCGTTTCCGCGCGATTTTGAAAAAGCGAGAAAATCGTCCGTGGCGATAATGCAAATCGTGTGGCTGCCGCGGTCGTCCGCGCCGGTTTTGCAGTAGCCGTCACGATAAAATCCCGTCAAAGGGCTCGTGCAGCAAACTTTCAATTCGCCGCCCAAAACGTTTTTCGGCTTCGGACGAAACCCGTTTCCATTTCCGTTTCCGTTTCCATTTGTGATGCTCATATTTTTCGTTCGTAGAAATTATCTCTTTCGACAAGACAAACGCGCGTGGCAAATGCCTGATACCATGTGGAATAGCCTTTTTCCTGCGCCAAAAGATGCTCGGCGTGATTTCTCCAGTTCGCGATGTCTTCCAAAGTTTTCCAGTAAGTTACCGAAAGTCCGATTTCGCCTTTCGCCGATTCGATTCCGAGATAGCCTTTCTGTTGCCGCGCAAGCTCAAACATCCGCGCGTTCATCTCCGCGTAACCTTCCTGATCGTCGCTTTTGACGGTCGTGAAAATCACTGCGTAATACGGCGGCTTGGGAGTTTCGGCGAATTTACTCATTTTTTATTAATTCCAAAGCCTTTTCAACCGGACGCGCCAGCACGGCTCTTTCGCCGACTTCGACGATCGGGCGCTGCAAAATGCCCGGGTTTTCAACGATTATTTTTATAAGCTCGTCGGCGTCTTTTACTTCGGAAACCTTTAATTCTTTATAAACCGCTTCGTTTTTTCGCACCACGTCAAACGGCGAAAGATTCGCTTTTGCGAGCAATTCGCGCAGTTTTTCTTCGCTCAAAGGCTCGATAAAATAATTGACCTTATCATAATCGACGCCGTTTTCCCTCAATAAATTAGCCAGGTTACGGCAAGTCGTGCAAGTCGGTTTTTCGTAAACGGTAATTTTTTCAGACATAAATTCAGACATAAAACAGAAACCTTAAAACCGGAGAGAAAGATAATCAACAGCCGCGTGAATCCTGGGAAGCGTTTCGCCGATTAAAGCTTTCAAAGAAAGAGATAAAAACTATTGCGAAAAATGTCGCTCCATATTTTCGTTAAAACGCTGATCTGTTTGCGGCGAGTTATTCTTAAAAAAACATTCGCTAACAAAAAAAATTAGTTAATCGCGCCGACGATTCCCATTTTCCCGTAAACCTCATTCAAAGTTTCGCGCGCGACCGATTCGGCTTTTTCCGCGCCGGTTTTCAGGATTTTCTTTAAATCTTCATCGCTGAATTCCTTGACGCGCTCCTGGAACGGGCGGAGAAATTCGATGATCGCTTCGGCGGTTTCGGTTTTGAAATGCCCGTAACCTTTGCCCGCAAAGTTTTCCACGCATTCTTCCGCCGTTTTTCCGGTCATCAACCGGTAAACCGTCAGAAGGTTTTTGATTGCCGGGCGCTCGTCGTCGAAAGTGATTTCGGTGCCCGAATCGGTGACGGCTTTTTTCAGTTTTTTCGTGATCGTGTCGGCGTCATCGAGCAGAAAAATAGCGCCGTTACCATTTTCGTCCGACTTCGACATTTTTTTCAAAGGGTCTTGCAGCGATTGAATTTTCGCGCCGACGGGCGGAATAAACGGTTCGGGAACGGCAAAAGTTTCGCCGAAATCGCGGTTGAATCTTTCGGCTAAATCGCGCGCGAGTTCGAGATGCTGTTTTTGATCCTGCCCGACCGGAACGAGATTCGTTTGATAAAGCAGTATGTCGGAAGCCATCAAAATCGGGTATGTAAACAGCCCGACGCCGACCTTTTCGCCTTTTCCTTTGCCTTTATCTTTAAACTGCGTCATTCGTTCGAGCTCGCCCATCCGCGCGACGCACGACAAAATCCACGCGAGTTCCGCGTGCGCGGAAACGTCAGATTGGATAAAGATCGTCGATTTTTCGGGATTTATACCCGAAGCCAGATAAATTCTGGCTAAATCAAGCGTTTTTTGTTTCAAAATTGCCGGATTCTGCGGCAAAGTTACGGCGTGCAGATTGACGATACAGAAAAAACTTTCGTATTCGTCCTGTAGCGCGACCCAATTTTTAAGCGCGCCGAGATAATTGCCGAGGTGAAGCTCACCGGTCGGCTGCGCGCCGCTGAAAATGCGTTTTTTCATAAATTAAAAGAAAGGTGTAAATAAAAGGTAGCGAACAAGTCGAAACACCGGGTTCATTATAAAACCGATCACTCCGATGTAAATAAGCGCCATCAAAATCAAAAATCCGTATTGTTCGAGCATCGCCAAAACCGGTTGCGCGCTGTCCGGCAGAAATGTGCCGAGAACTTTGCTGCCGTCGAGCGGCGGAAACGGCAAAAGATTGAAAATTGCCAGCGAAACGTTCAGAAAAATAAGGTTTTGCAAAAATATGACCAGCGTTTTAATCAATCCGTCATCGATGTTAGACGCGTTGATTGCGCCGTATTCAAGCAGCGTTTTGAAGATGATGAAACCGATAACCGCAAGGATTATGTTGGCAACGATTCCGGCAATCGAAACCATCACGTTCGCCTGTTTGTATTTCGTCCATTTGCGCGGGTTAACCGGCGTCGGTTTGCCCCAGCCGATCAGCGGAATAGCGCCCAAAGCGCCGCCCATAGCGCCTAACGTAAAAGAAATGATCGGGATTAAAAGCGTTCCGATCGGGTCTGTATGACTAACCGGGTTCAGCGTTACGCGTCCGAGCAAAAAAGCCGTGTCGTCACCGTATTTATAAGACATCCAGGCGTGTCCGGCTTCGTGCGCGGAAATCGCCAGAAGCAGCACGACCATATAAATCACCAGATGGCTAACAAAATTCGCTATATCAATTTCACCCATTATTACTCCGTTTTTATATTATGTATTTGCCAAATATAATCAATTTCGGTTAGTTTCAAAACAATACAGTTTTGTTGTCTTTGCGGTTAAATTGTGCCATTCTTTTACATCAAAACAAAATCTAATCGGAGAAAATCTTAATGTTGAAACAGTTACTTTTCGGCGGTGAGAGAGGTCTGTCACCGCTTTCTAATGCGGGCTTAACGCTTTTACGAGTAGTTGCGGGCGCTGCATTAGCCTTTGGTCACGGACTCGGAAAAATTCCGCCTTCAGCCGGCTTTATCGATCGAACCGAACAGTTGGGCTTTCCTTTGCCTGTCGCTTTCGCATGGTCTGCGAGCTTTGCGGAGTTTCTCGGCGGAATATTTCTCGCGCTCGGACTTTTTACGAGAATTTCCAGCTTTTTTATTGTCTGTACAATGCTGACGGCGATTGTCGGCGTGCATTTGCGCGACCCGTTCGCTAAGCAGGAACTGGCGTTATTATATTTATTTATCGCGCTTGCCTTCCTTTTAAAAGGCGCAAACGACTGGAGTCTCGATGCGCTTTTGCGAAAAAAATAAATTAGGCTTTGGTTTTTAGAGTTTTGCTTTTTCTTTTTAAAGCCGAATTTGCAGGCTTTGATAGCTTTTAGTTTTTGTTGTTTATATTTACTGAAAACGCAATCGAAGCCGATGATGACAAATAACTAATAACCAAAAACCGAATACTAAAACCCGAATCTCATAACCGGCAGCTTTATGAAAAATCACATAGTTTGTATCGCCAGCGAGCATAAAGGAAACGAGTTTTTAGAAGAATGTCATGAAGCCGGTTGGCGAGTGACGCTTGTAACGCGTGAAAAATTGCTCGATGAACCTTGGCTTTGGACGAGCTTAAGCGGCGTAAAAACCGTTCCGAACGAAGCGACGATCGAGGATTATGTTCGCGCGATCACGAATCTCGCCGGGAACCGGCGCATCGACCGCGTTGTAGGGCTCGATGAATTCGACGTTTTAACGGCAGCCAGAGCTCGCGAACATCTACAGCTCGGCGGAGGCATGACGAGTTCTCACGCGCTTCGTTTCCGGGACAAGCTGGCAATGCGCAATATCGCTTACGAAGCCGGAATTCCTTGCCCGAGATTCACAGGCGTCTTCAACCACGATGAAATAAACGATTTTTTACGCGAAGTTCCCGCGCCCTGGATCATAAAGCCGCGAACGGAAGTAAACGCGTTCGGCATCCGCAAATGCGAAACCGCCGAACAAATATGGCAGGCTTTAAACGAGCTCGATAATCGCCATAATTGGCGCGATCACCCGTCGCAGTACCTGATCGAAGAATTTATCGAAGGCAAGGTTTATCACGTCGATTCGGTCGTCGAAAACGGAAAAGTCGTCGTCTCAGGCGTCAGCGTTTACGGCACGACGCCGTTTAACGTTTCGCATTACGGCGGAATTTTTACGACCTCGATCGTGCCTTACAAATCGAAAGAGAAAAGAGAACTCGAAAAAATAAATAAACAGTTGTTAAAAGCCTTTAAATATGATCGCGGTATCGCGCACGCCGAGTTTTTGCAGTCGGCAGCTGACGGGAAATTTTATCTGATAGAAGTTGCCGCGCGCGTCGGCGGCGCTTATATCGCCAATGTTTTAGAGCAGGCGTGCGGTTTCAGTCTCTGGCGCGAATGGGCGAAGCTCGAAACCGCAAGCGAAATTAAACCGTATAAATTGCCGAAAATTCGCAAGGATTACGCGGGCATCGCGCTTTGCCTTTCGAAAGAAGAAACGACCGACACGTCGCATTACGACGACGACGAAATCGTTTACCGCGTTAAAAAGCCGAAACACATCGGGCTGATTTTTTACTCGCAGAAACAGGAACGCATCAATGAACTTTTGGAAATTTACACCGAGAGAATCACGCGGGATTTTCTCGCCGTCGCGCCCGTTAAAGAACGATACGACGACTGATCTTAAAGCAGATTAATAATAAAAAACGGCAAATCGCGTCTGAATATTTGCCGTTTACACTTTGCAGCTTAGCGTCTTGGCGAGATTTCTCTTAATTTCCCGCCAGGGCGCTAAGCGGCAAAGAAGCTGTGAAAATGTATCCGGAGACGGGTTGTTTTTTCAGATGACTAATTTTTCAGATGATTAATAATGATTTTTAACATCCTGCCGCCGATTTCTTGCTTTCGCCTGTTCTTTTCTTTTCCTGTTCAATTGCTTATTCTAAGTCTTTTATGACTCCAAAAAGTTTTTCACAAACGAATTCGCCTAAAGTTTTAGATCATAATTTAAACGAATACTTTCCCGAGCTTCTTCAGTTTGAATCAATCGAAGAAACCGAAAAATCATCGGTTTACGGCAAAATCAAGCCGGAAGTCGAGAGAATTTTAAATTCGGTCGTGCAGGAAAACTTCGCGTCGGAAACCGGCGAAAAACCCGATTGCGTCAGCGCTCTGGCGTGGAACATCGAACGCGGAAATCGTTTTGAAGGAATCGCAGACGCGCTGAAAAATCATCCCGGCTTAAAAGACAAAGATCTGCTGCTTTTGACAGAGCTCGATTACGGGATGGCTCGCAGCGGAAATCGTTTTGTCGCGCGGGAACTGGCGCGCGAGTTGAAATTAAATTACGCTTTTGCGCCCGTTTATATCGCTTTGCAAAAGGGAAGCGGCGTCGAAGAATTCGCGCCCGGCGAAAACACGAAATCGCTGCACGGGCTGGCGATGTTTTCGAAATACCCGATAAGAAACGCGCATGCCGTTGCGCTTCCGAACGGGAAAGATAAAATGCTCGGCAAGGAAAAACGCCTCGGTTATCTGCGCGCTTTAATCGCCGACATCGAACATCCGACCGGAGATTTTCGCGCCGTCACCGTTCATCTCGACGCTCATTCTTCGCGAAAACATCGAAGACTGCAAATGCGCATCGTGCTCGAACATCTTGAAACTTTGCCGGAGCTTCCAACCGTTATCGGCGGCGATTGGAACACGACGACCTACAATTCGCAGAACGCGACGCGAGCGATTCTGGGTTACTGGCGGCGCGTTCTGATGGGCGTCAAAAACGTTGCGGTCAACCATCTGCCGCACCCTGAGCGTTATTTTGAAAAAGATCTTTTCGGCGAGCTCGTAAAACGCAGTTACGAATACGAAAAGTTTAATGAAATCGGCGTCGGAACGCTGCATTATCACGTCGAAAGCATCGAAAAAAACACGAATCTGCGCGATTGGGTTCCCGAATGGTGTTTCCCGTTTATATTCTGGGCGGCGCGGCGCGTCGGCGGAAGCGTTTCTGGACGGCTCGACTGGTTTGCCGGAAAGGGAATCGAAATAAAAGGAAAACCCGGCACGATCGGTAATTTGATAGACGCGGAAAATATACCGCTTTCCGACCATGACGCGATTACTTTGAATTTCGTTCAAACGCGAAAGCAGTCTGC
This sequence comes from Acidobacteriota bacterium, assembly GCA_025463125.1. GTDB lineage: Bacteria > Acidobacteriota > Blastocatellia > Pyrinomonadales > Pyrinomonadaceae > SXVE01. Next base: position 17,351 of record JAOAPX010000111.1, read on the forward strand.
CTGATTGAAAAATAAAAAAATAGAAAGGAAAACTCAGCTTTCATTAATAAAAAACGTTTGTATGAATTAAACATTTTGTCGCCGTGATGCGTAATGATTCAGCATGAACACAAAACTACTGATGGTTTCGAGCGCGATTTTAATGGCGATCGGCGGCGTCCTGCTCCAATTTCTACCGCACGAGATTTCGAATTATCTCGGCGCTCCGGCGAGCGGTACCAGCCACTTATTTTTTCAGCTCGCAGGCGCTCTTTACATCGGTTTTGCGATGATGAACTGGATGGCGAAAACCGTTCTGATCGGCGGAATTTACGCTCGCCCTTTAGCGATGGGAAATTTCGTTCATTTTCTCGTCGGCGCGCTCGCTTTGCTGAAATACGCTTTTGCCTCGGAAAACGCGCCGCCCGTCTGGATCGCGGCGTTAATCTATTCGATATTTGCCGTCCTTTTCGGCTTCGTTTTTTTTACGCACCCGCTGAAAACAGGCAAAACCGATAATTAATAATCAGTTTAATATTTGGAGCGTTCTCCAAAAATGCTTAAAGTTTCGTTCAGCGCGTTTCGTGCCTTCGAAACACTTTCCTGTTTCCCGCAAAGGCGCAAAGCACGCTAAGAAAGCCTGTATTTACGCATTCGCTCTTTATGAGACAGAGTTTTAAATCCGCCGGGACAAGAATTAAGAAACAGAGCCGGAATTGTCGTTTTATATTTTCGTTTGTTCATCGAGTTTATCTGCCGGTGTATCTGCTGATTGACGCTTAATTTCTCTTTTAGGTGTAATTATGGTTAAATTTTCAAAGGAGAATAAAATCAATGTCAGAAGTTTCTTTTTGCCAGACAATCAGTTATAACGCCGATAAGTTTGAATACGAAGCCGTCGAGCGCGACAACGGCAACGCTACGATCATAAAGTTTCCAATCGACCAGAAACTTTACAGCCCGGGCGACGTCGTCGTCGTTCTGTCCGGCGATGAAATTACTTTTCACGGAATTATCGGTAAAATCGAAGACGGCTACGCCTTCGCCTCCGACCCGAAAGGCTCGCTTTTACCCGCAACAGTTCAATAAGTTACGGAAAAAGTTTGTGTAAATTTACTAAATTTACAAAAATACAGAACGTTAAAAATCAAAGAGGTTTTTCTTTTTAACGTTCTGTATTTTTGCTTCCAATTCAATTTAAACTTGACAGGCTTTGCGCCCTCTTTTTATTATCGAATTCAAATTAAAGGGGTAGTAGCTCAGTTTGGCAGAGCGCTGCGTTCGCAATGCAGAGGTCAGGAGTTCGACCCTCCTCTACTCCACCAATAAACATCAATCGTTTAAGACTGTCTTTTGGCAGCCTTTTTTATTTTTGGACGCTTCCGCTTGAAAGATTCCCGCGCATTATTTAACAATTTAACACGTAACATTTTTTGCCGTGTAAACTGTTGCTTTTTCTAAAATTTTTGCAGTTGCCGCCGCGTGTTCTGGTTTGGCTAACCATTCGACGGCGTATCTGCGAGCCGACGAAGACATCGATCGATATTCGGAGTCGTCCATCTTTACGCATTCTTTTATCCGTTTATTCCACATTGAATAATCGTCAAGCGACGTTTCCCAACCCGCATTATGATTTTCAATATCATTCCAGATTGTTCTGTCACTTAATAAAAGCGGGCATCCGGCGGCTAAAGCTTCTATGCAGACATACCCGAAATTCTCGGTAAGCGTCGGCAAAACAAAAAAATGACTTTCACAAACCTTTTCGAGAGCTTTAGTGTACGGGAACGCCCCGGCAAAAGTAACGGTTATATTTTCAGGCAGTTTTTCAGCCGCTGTTCGACACTTTCGCAGATAATCGGCGTCTTCCCGCGGTCCGATTATCATAAGTTCTATCTTTTCGGATTTTATATCGCTTAAACGCTCGAGAAAAAAGTGCAGGTTTTTTTTTCTCGCGATTCGGGAAAGAAAAACGAATTTTGCCGAACCGCTTTTTTTGAAAGGTTTCAGTTCCGGCGCGTAGCCGGGTAAAATCGTTTTCGGCGTTAAATCGGGCGCGATTAAAACGTCTGTATCGTCGCCGAAAACTTTTTTTATTTCATTTTTTTCGCTTTCGCTCGATGCTTTCCAGATTATATTTCGATAAAGATTTACTGATTTGGCGTACCGCAGAAATATCATTTTCTTGAAAGGCTTTATCGCAAGTCCCGGCGCGGATGCTTCGCCGCACGGCGCGAGAATAACCGGAATATCGGCAAAGGCTTTGTTTCGCCGCGCCGATAAGAATTTTATGACGGGTGTGGCGAATATGCTGTTTAGAAAAAAGGCGTGCGGTTTGATTTCGTTAATTAAATCGGCAAATACCTGACGGCTTAAATTTTTCGGCGAGAAATAATAAACATTCGCATTGCCGGTGCGGTTCCACTCATCTGTTTTAACGGTTGTATATGGGTTGCGGTCTCCTTTGCCGTCGTAGTTTCTGGTCACGACGAAAAAATCATATTGATGGCAAAAGCGGTCTACAAGATTAACAATCGTCCACATTCCGCCGCCGCTTTTGTAGCCCGGCAGATAATAATCGCAAAAAATCATTATTCTCTTTTTCATAATCCCTCCGCGCAGATTTAACTTTTTCGGCTCATTTGATTTATGCCGCGCGCTTTCTTTCTCTCTGATCCTTTTTGAGAATGAAATTTTCGATTTGCCGATGCGTTCCAAACCCGTGAATAACGTTTATTTGTACGCTCTTTTTTTTGTCAGCGGTTTTGAAAGTGCGCGTTTTTGGCGTCGGGAATAAAGCTCATAAACTTATTGTTTAACTCAATTAAAGTCAAAAACTCCGGTCGTTTTTCAGCGCATAACCTTTAAACGATAAAGAAACTGATTCCAGGCTCCAGGCAGACGTTCTTTGAAGAACTTCAGATTTTGCGGCGCGAGCAAGTATTTCGGGCGAAGATACAGTTCCGCATTGTTAAGCGAAAAAAGGATTCGGTGATTGCGCCAGTTGGGAAAGTTTTTGATGAGCGTGTAGCGAGCCGAAACTCCGAGCGTTTGTATGCCGAACGGATAAGAAAATCCGAAATGCAGCGGTTGAGACTTGATTATTAAATCGGGTTCGGCTTCGGAATCTTCCCGAAACTCACCGCTCGCGACCGAAAACACGATTGTGCGGTCGAGATCGGGAATTCTGACCGTTACCGGCTTTAATAAACTTCGCAAAAGCAAGACCGGATATTTTTCGTGCAGATGTTTAACGAGCTTATCAAATGCGGCGACAATTTTTTCAAAGGGAATTATTTCGCTCGTGTCGTAAGTCAATGTTTCCATCGATGCGTAAAATTCACGAAAACGATTTAAAGCGGCGCTCGAATCATGCTCGGTTCCGGTGCGATAGATTTCCCCGGGATATAAAACCGCCAGTTTCTGACCTTTTTCCGCAAAATAGTCGGCGACATCCTGCGGTTTATTGCTGTAATCGTTAATGTATTTGTTATCTTCGCTGGAAAAATATATGAAACTGGCAAAGGGAATCGTCAGCTTAGCCCGCAGGTCGAGATGATTTGCCATCATTTTGTCGAGGATATTACGGGATTGACGCGGCAAGTGATTTTCGTAATCCTGAAAGCCGCTGTAGCCGGCAATGGAAAACTGGTTTAATACCACATCGGCTTTTCCGAGATCGTTTAGAATGCGCTGACAGTCGCCTGTGTTAACTTCGCAGTCATTTAGATTTAAAACGACTTCATTATTGTTAATCACACCGAGAGCCGAATCCATCGTCCCCGCCTGATAGCAATAAACATTCGTTTTTTCGGTCAGCTTTACCGTTTCACGGTGGGGCAGAGAGATAACGTTGAGAAAACCAAGCCGTTTGAATGCGTTTAACATTTTTTCCGAATTGTTTTTCTGATAAAGGATGGTTACCCGTTCCTTAAAAGCTGCCGGCAGAGACCGAAGAGTCTGAATGTGAAAATGGTCGGGATGCTCGTGAGAAATAAATATGTAATCGATTTCATCATAGAGAGCATCATCAAAGACCGGCAGCGGCGAAAGCGACCACGAATCGTTAAAAGCCTTGCCCTCTAACCATGGGTCAGTCCAGATTGAAACGTCCGATCTGATGATTACCGAAGCGTGAGAAATTAAGCGGATTTCCATAACAGTCAACCCTATTAAAATTTATTGGTGTGGTATCAAGTTCGATTAAAAGCGAACCAGTAATTTTTTCGCCTAAAATCTATAACAATAAATCAGTTTTTTGTCCAGATTTTTCACAACGACTAATTACCGGAAGCAAAATCAATCATTTGAGTTCTCGCGTATCTGAAATAAAGATGCGTGTAAATCGACGTTAATCAGATTTTAGAAATTTGCGTCAGGCGGAAATGAGAAGTTTTTCAGCGCATCGCGATAGCATTATCATATCGACTTTGAATTGTATTTACATTGCGTTTATGAATTGATTATGGTAACCATTATGCATTAATTAATGCCTGAATCGCTTTAAATACAAAAGCTTGAATCGCCTTAAATACAGTTTTTCCATAAGTTGTTTGCACGTATTACGATTTGCCGCCGGTTGTCGCTTCGCGGCTGCTCAATCACTTCAAATTCTGAAAATTATTCCCGGATGATTAAATTAAGAACAAAATTCAAACAGATTTTATCGAAGCTCGTTTTGGACAATACACAAATTCGATATTTGATTTACCTCGCCAGATTTGAAAAATGGCGAAAAAGCCGTACCGAAAGTTTTCCTCTTTTTGATGACCGATACAAGCTTTACGAGTATCTGAACGAAAAGGTTATCGGGCACGAGCCGATCAGTTACCTGGAGTTCGGCGTCTCTAAAGGTGAAAGCCTTATATACTGGACGGACATAAATAAAAATCCGCAATCGAAATTCTGGGGCTTTGACAGCTTTATGGGATTGCCGGAGAAGTGGGAGGTTTTTACAACTACGGTAAATGAAAGCTCTTTCACAATGAATGGCAAGCCTCCAGACATAGACGACCGGCGCGTTGCTTTCGTAGAAGGTCTTTTCCAGGAGACGCTTCCCGATTTTTTGAAAAGCTTTGAAAGTTCCGGGCGGCTCGTTGTTCATAACGACGCCGATTTGTATTCCTCGACGCTTTTTACGTTATGTCAGTGCAACGAAATCTTAAAACCCGGAACTATCGTCATTTTCGACGAATTCACATCCGTCGTCCACGAGTTTCGCGCCTGGGAAGATTACTGCACGTCGTTTATGAGAAATTACACTGTCATAGGCGCGACAAAATCCCCGTATTCCTATTTCAGCCAGGTCGCTGTTGAAATGAAATAAACTTTCTCACGTCTTGAAAATAAATATGTAAATAAAGGAACAAAAAACTTTCCGGTTGAAAATCCGCCTTCTCCCGCAACTCTTTTTTGCCTTTAATGTGAGTTCGGAAGTTAAACAGAACTCCGGCTGATCGCTAAAAATACAGATTTATCGATAAAATTTTAGACTTTTATTATCTGCTTTATAAAATTTTCCGCAAAACGGCTTTATAACGCAAAGTTCTTGACAAAGAAAACATCTTGATGTAAATTTCAATTCAATCCGGGGGAGCTTCGAGCCTGCCGCGAACAGGCTGCGGAATTACACGATAAAAGTTGAAATACTACTCGCCGGCTTGTTGACGCTCTTTAACCGTCGCTCACGCACGGACGCCGGACAAAGCGGAACTCGATCGGGTTTTTGAACGGGTCGCCGAAAAAAAATAAGGCGATGCGAGCCTGACTATCGCCGCGAAACACCGGATGATTTAACGAAGAAGCGGTCGGCAGAGAATTTTCACATTCGGCAGAGAACTTTCACATTAGGAAAAATAAGGAGAAACAAATATGAGTAACACACCGGAAATGACGATGAATAACAACTCGGTTGTTTTAAATATAATCAGCTGGATATTCGGCGTATTGTTTTTTGCAATCGGCGTCGTGAATACGTTTTGGGGCAACGATCCCGGTTTCGGAATTTTTATAATTCTTCTTTCTTTCGTTTATTTTCTTCCGGTAAACGACATTCTCAGGAAAATGACCGGTTTCACAATCCCCGGAATGGTAATAATAAAAATCCTTCTCGGCGTTTTCATCCTCTGGGCGGCGTTAGGCGTGGGAGAATTGTTCGACAAGATAGACCTTATGATGATGGATCTCCGTCAATAATCTTGTGTTGACCGAAAAAAATGAAAAGTTTAACAAAAGCCGCATTTTAATATTCGCCGCAGCCGGTTCGTTCTGAAAATTATCGAGTATTTCCTTGACGCTTAATCGGCTTCATACTTGGCAAAGCGTAACTGGCGGCTTTGGCTATTTTTTATTTTTTGTCGTCTCGCTTTGGCGCTCGGATTTTATACCTGCGGTGATCGGCAATCTTTTGGACGAGCGATTCGCCAGCGGCTTACGCTCTAAATTGAATTTAAAGACGCCGGGAAAGCCTTTTCTTCGAAGAGCCTTAATATCAAGAAAGTTGTTTATTTATAACTGCTAAGCGCCTCTTTTTCGTTTTCGAAACTTTCGAAAACGGTTAAAAGATTGGTGATTGTTAAAAGCTCGCGAATTCTTTCGGGCAGATGCAGAAGCTTTAGATGACCGTTTTCTCTGTTAATAGCGATCAGACCGGAAACGAGTTCGCCGATGCCGCTTGAATCGATCAGGCGGGTATTTGAAAAATTCAGGAGAATGTTTTTGTTGCCCGCGCCGAGCGCCTTTCTAATCGAGTCGCGCAGCGCGGCGCTGCCGTCGCCGAACAATATATCGCCGCTTAAATCGAGAACCGTTACTTCGCCGGTTTGTCGTTCTGTAATAGCGAGTTTATGCATCACTGCGCCTCCTCCAGCGTTCCGCTTAAGATATATTTTCTTAAAATAAGAGACGAACGAAAGCTAATTATTTTTCGTTATCCCGGAACAAAAATTGAATTTAGTTTAATTTTTTACGCATTTTTCGAAGTTTCCGGCTTGAACATAAAATTCAGCAGGATGACAAGCAGCAGAGCGCCCGTCGTGGTTACGATCACGCCGTAAAACGCGAGCGTGTAGTCTCCGCCCGCCGCGTCAGCCAGTTTGCCGGTAATGACGCCGCCGATGGCTGCGCCGACGGTTTCGATCAGCGTAATTACGCCGAGAATTTTTCCGTATTCGCGCGTGCCGAAATAATCCGCAACCAGGCGCTGAAGCAAAACGAAAGTTCCGCCGTAGCCCAAGCCGAACGGGATCAAAAAATATAACGCGTTGTCGGCGTTAAGCGAAAGCAGAACGAAGGAAGCCGCAGTCATTACCGCCGAGCACAAAAGCATTACGCGCGTCGGCGAAAAACGGTCGCTCAAAAAGCCGAATAGAAATTTCCCGCCGACGCTGACCGTGAAAAGCAAAGATTGAGCAAAGCCCGCGCTTGCCGGCGATAAACCGATTTTCGGCGATTGCAGATATAAAATAAATTGCTGGCTGGTAACGAAAATCGGGTAAAAAATCAGCGCCGCGCAAAGAGCGAAAATCCAGAACAAAGGTGTTTTTAAGGCTTCAGCCAGAGTAAATCCGGTTTCGGCGGCTGGCTCTTTGGTGTTTGAATTTTCGTCCTTTTTAATTGATGTGTGAACGGCATCGCCCGCGTTTATCGATTCGCGATTCGCAATTCGCGATTCGTCGTGCCGATCGTCGCCGTCCGGTAAAAGTCCTATGTCACCGGGCTTGTTTTTTACAAAGAAAACGATCGCGGGCAGTAAAATCAGCCAGACGATAAGACTGACAAAAAGCATCGCCGTTCGCCAGCCGTAACCGGTTATCAAAGGCGTCGAGATAAGCGGGACCAGCATTCCGCCGAAGCTCGTTCCCATTAAAATTATGCCGATTGCCGTGCCGCGAAGACGGCGAAACCAGTTGGAAACCAGCACGGTGTTTGCCAGGACGCCGACAAAACCGAGCGACGCGCCCATTAAAATTCGAGCGAGGTACACAGCCGCAGGCGTTGTCGCCTGAGAATGCAGAATCAATCCGAGACCTAAAATGCCGCATCCGGCGATCATCAAGCTTCGAAGCGAATATTTTTGAATTAAAAAACCTGCTACGGGCGAGAAGAAACCCGCGACGAGAAACGTCAAAGTCGCGCCGTTGGCAATAAAACTCTGCGCGTTTGCCGCATCGACGACCCCGCGCGCGACAAAATCTTCGCGAATCCAGAAGTGAAAGATCGGAAAGCCCAAAGTCGTTAAGCCGTTGCTGACGGCAAGAGCGAGCGTCGAAACAGCGACGATCACCCAGCCGTAAAAGAAACCCCTGTTTCTGGAAGCTGTTTGATTCATTTATTTATTATTTTGCAAAAGTTAGGCGAAACAGCGGCGAAATGCCCGGAAGACGCAAAAAAGAATAAAATTATTTTCTGCGCTTTTTGTGCATTTTGGGGCTGTTTCGTCTTTGGAATTCGATTCGCTTGCGCCAAACTTTATTTTGTTGACATCCAATTATCGCCCGCGCCGATTTCGACGAGCAGCGGCACATCCAATTCGACAGCCGTTTCCATCGCCTGTTTTATAACCCGCCTGGCTTTTTCGACTTCCGCTTCGGGCGCTTCAAACAGCAGTTCGTCGTGCACCTGCATAATCATCTTGGTTTGCAGATTTTCGCGCCGGATCGCTTCGTCAACTTTAAGCATCGCGATTTTTACGATATCGCTCGCCGTCCCTTGAATCGGCATATTGATCGCTTCGCGTTCGGCTCGCGTGCGAACGGAAAAATTTCTGTCCTTGATCGAAGGAAAATATCGGCGCCTGCCGTAGATCGAAGTTATAAACCCTTTCTCACGGGCGATTTCCGGCGTCTCGTCCATAAACCTCCGCACGCCTTTATAAGTTTCGTAATAATCTTCGATAACTTTTTTCGCTTCGTTGCGCGAAATCCCTACGCGCTGCGAAAGCCCGTAAGCTTCGACGGCGTAGGCGATCGCGAAATTTACGATTTTCGCAAGGCGTCGTTTTTCCTTTAAATCCTTTTCGCCGCTGGCATTAAAAACAAGGACGGCGGTTTGCGAGTGAATGTCTTCGCCGTTTTGAAAAGCGTCGAGCATTCTCTCGTCGCGCGTGATGTGCGCTAAAAGCCGCAGTTCGAGCTGCGAGTAATCGGCTGAAATCAATTTACAGCCTTTTTCCGGGATAAATGCGCGGCGAATCTGCTGTCCGAGCTCGCTTCTGATCGGAATATTCTGCAGGTTCGGGTCCGAGCTCGAAAGTCGCCCGGTCGTCGTGACGGTTTGATTCAAATTGCCGTGAATTCGACCGTCTGCGTCGATTAATTTCGGCAGAGCATCGGCGTAAGTGGCTTTTAATTTATCGAGTTCGCGGTAATCTATTATAAACTGCGCGATTTCATATTTTTCGGCGAGTTCCGTTAAAATATCTTTGCTTGTCGAAGTCTGTCCGGTCGCCGTTTTCTTGCCGCCCGCGATATTTAATTCCTGCAAAATTTCGCCGACCTGTTTCGGCGAACCGATGTTAAACTCGCGCCCGGAAATGGCGAAAATCTTTTCGCGCAGCGTCTCGAGCTCGGTCGAAACGAAATCGGAAAAGCCTTTAAGCGCGTCAACGTCGACTTTCAAACCGGCGATTTCCATTTCGTAAAGAATCGGAACGAGCGGAAGCTCGATTTCGGTGTAAATATTTTCGAGCTCGTCTTCCCGGATTTTGCGGCGAAGCATCGGCGCGAGCTGGAAAACGAAATCGGCGCGCTCGGCGGTTCGGTACTGGTTTTCCGTCCATTCTTCGGGGATGTCTACGGAGTTTTCCTGCCCCAGATTCTGCATGGCGAGCAGCGAGACGTTATAGCTCGAACGGCTCGAATCCAAAAGATAAGCGGCGAGCATCGTGTCGTCTTCGACCGCTTCGGGCTCAATGCCGAGCTTGTTTAAGACGGCGAGATTGCATTTAAAGTCGTGCGTGCATTTGGCTAAAAATCCGTTTCCTAAAATATCCCTTAATGCGGTGACGGCAATTTCTTTCCCGTCCGCGAAATTTTCCAGATCGACGTAAAACGAAGCTCCGGCGGCAATCGCGATCGCTACGCCGAGCGGCGGTTTTTTCGCGTAAGAATCTGCCTTCGCGGCTGAATTCGAGTCGTCAACCTGAAAGCTCCAATGCTCGGTTTCCCAAAGCTTCCTGATTAATTTATCCAAATCTTCGCGCCGGTTAATGATTTGATAATGGCGCTCGGGAATGCCTAAAACCGCCGCTTCCAATTGATCGAAAAGCGGAGCGGAATCGGCGAATTCTCTGGTCAGCGAAGTGAATTCGAGTTCGCGGAAAAGCGCGTAGGCGAGTTTTCTGTCCGGCTCGCCGTGTTTAAGAGCGTCTAAATCGAGTTCAATCGGAACGGAAAGATGAACCGTTGCGAGCTCGATTGATTGGCGAATAATGTCCTGATTATTTTGCAGCGATTCGCGGTAAGTTTTATGCGTTATTTCTTCAGCGCGTCGCATAGCTTCTTCAGCCGAACCGAATTGCTGAATAATTTTCGTCGCGCCTTTTTCGCCGATTCCCGGAGCGCCCGGAATATTGTCAATTGCATCGCCCATCAATCCGAGCAAATCAATGATTTTCGACGGCGGAACGCCGAATTTATTTTCGACCCAGAGTTCGTCGCACCATTCGACGGGCGGAACCGCGACTTTTCGTTTAATGTTTTGCGAATTTTGCCGCATACAAACGATTAAAGGATCGCGGACGAGTTGGCACAAATCCTTGTCGTTGGAAACGATAACGGCTTGCATTCCTTTTTCGGCGACTTTATACGCCAGAGTTCCGATAATATCGTCGGCTTCAAACCCGTCCATTTTCAAAATCGGCAAACCGAATGCTTCACAAACCTTAATAATATAAGGCATTTGCGAAGATAAATCGTCCGGCATATCGGCACGGTTAGCTTTGTATGCCGCAAAATTATCATGGCGAAATGTTTTCGCGGCGGAATCGAAAACGGCGGCGATATAATCCGGCTTTTCGTCGTTTAAGAGTTTCCGAAGCATATTCGTAAAAACGAAAACCGCCTGCGTCACCTGTCCTTTTGAATTGCGCAGAGGTTCCTGACGCGAACCCATCGGCGCAAAAAAGGCACGGAAAATGTGGGACATTGAATCGACTAGGAATACTCTTTTAGGTTTTTGCTCGTTCATTTTCTTTGATAATTTTATTTAGATTGAATGATAGGGAAACATTTTCCCAGTTACAAGTTTGAGAAAAAAAATAGACGGGAATTGTTGATATTTCTTTTCAGAAGACAAAGATAAGACAAAGAAAGACAAAGAGAATCCGCGGTCAGCCGGACAGCCCGCCGTTTCGTTAAATAAAAAAAGAAGGTCGAGCCTTATCAAGCCCTACCTTCTTTAAATAGCTGTTAACCCGTAATTTGTAAAGATTTTTTACTTACGGCATTTAGTCGAAAACCAATTCCAGACTGTCTTCGCAAAAATCGAAGTCTACAGCTTCGGATTCTTCGCCGTCTGTGAAAACGGCTTTGAAATACCATCCGCAATTGGATTCATCGGTCGATTTGTCCCAAATCAACGTGATTGTTTCTCCGGGTTTAATGCCTTTGCCGATATCGAAAAAACCGTATTTTTCGCCGTCTTCCGAGGCTAAAATCTTGGTGATGCCGATTTTCGTTTTGTTTGTGACTTTGAATGAATATTCATTCTTTGCTTTGGCAAAAGCTTTCGCGCTGCCGTTTACATATCCGGCATTTAAATTTAAAATCGCAAATGCTATCGCGAGCATAGTGATTTTCAGAAAGTTTCTTTGAAATTTCATTTTTATTTGTATTCCTTATTTTGGGTTTAAATTATTTAGGTGAATCTGCTCGGGGAACGAGAAAAGATTAGATTGCTGTGCAAGCAATATTTATTATTATCAGCAGTTTACGGTTTAAGTCAAGGTTAATTTATATGATTTAAAAAAATATTAATTTCAAAAATACGGTAATAATAAAAGTAATAATAAAAGTAATAATAAAAGACGGGAAGAAAAGGTTTTAAGCTTATTTTGCCGCTTTGGGAACGAAAAAAGCGGTTAACACAGGCATTCAAAGCCAGCTGAGATGCGCGAATTGCCGGAAAGAAGCAGTATTTATCGAGCTTTCGCGAGAGATTGAAAGAATCTTATTTACTCCGTTTGACAACAAAAAACCCTATGCGATATTCTTACCATTCGTTTTGGTTACGAGCAGTTATTTGAAGTCAGAAAATTGAAACTCTTAAAAAAAGTAAAAATGCTTTTTAGAGTTGCAACCACAAACTGCTTTTGTGGTCGGTTCGTCTAGGGGTCCAGGACACCGCCCTTTCACGGCGGCGACACGGGTTCAAATCCCGTACCGACTACCATCTTTTTTTTTATTTCCTGCATCATACCTTTAACCCGATTCGCTTGTATTCCAAGCGAATTTTTTGTTTTATAAGGAAAAAATGCTGAAAAAATTTTTGTTTGCCGCAATTTTATTATCGCTCGCGCTCGTTTCTATTCGCGCGCAGGCGGTACAGAGCAATGCCGATACGGTAATGATTCTGCCGTTTGAAAACACATCGGAAAAGCCGGAGTTTAACTGGGTCGGCGAAAGCTTCGCCGATTCGCTCTCGGATTTATTAAAAGTTCCGAGTTTGAATGTTGTTTCGAACGACGAGCGAAAAATTATCCAGCAGCGCCTGCGGATTCCTTTAACGAGCTTGCCGAGCCTTGCGACTTCTTTGAAATTAGCGCGCGAAAGCAGCGCGTCGCTTTTGATCGCGGGAAAATACAATATTATTCCGGCGCAGGGCGACACGGCGGCGACTTTGAACGTGACGGCGAAGATTATACGCGTTAACGAAGGCAGATTTTTAAATGAAGAATTGCCCGACGGCAGACGCATCACGCGCGATATAAATCTGACGGACGCGCTCGGCAATCTGCAAACTATTCAGGGACAGGTTGCTTACCAGATTCTGTACCAGCGCGACAAAGCTTTGTCGTTTTCACAAAATGATCTGGTCGTAGCGGCAAATAAAGTTCCGGCGCGCGCGTTTGAAGCGTATATCAAGGGCTTGCTGACAAACGATATGCAGGCACGCGAAAATTATTTCAAAAACGCGATGCGGCTCTACGGCGAAATTAAATCCGGCGAAACTTATGCCGATGCCGCGCTCGAACTCGGACATTTTTATCTGAGCCAGCGAAAACATTCCGATGCGATCGAATATTTTTCGCGGCTTCCGCAAAATTCATCGCTTTATCCGGAAGCGGCTTTTTATACCGGATTAATCCAGTGGCAGCAGAATAATTACGAACAGGCTTTAGCCGTTTTGCGACCGCTGGCTGAAGATTTGAAATTAACCAGCGTTTACAATACGATCGGGGCGATTGCCGTGCAGGCTGCGCGCGGTGAAAAGAAAAATCAAGGCAAATCAGCCGCGCTGCTTAATGAAGGCTTGGAGCTTTTGAAAAAAGCTGCGGAATCGTCGCCGAACGAATCGAACGCGAAATTTAATTACGGCATAGCATTGTTTTTGAACGCGAATTATCTGGAAGCCGCCGAGCAGCTGCGACCGGTTTTAGCTGCTAATCCGCGCGACGGGGAATCGTATTATATTTTAGCCAAAGCTTTGGAACAGCTAAAAGACGCGACCGCCGTCGATATTGATAATCAGGCGAAGCGTTTTTTAACCGAAGCCAACAAATACGCCAAACTCGAAACCGAATGGCAGCGCTCGAAAGCGATCGGCGATATAAATTTGCGGGTTGAGCAGCCGGCGCGAAAAGATTTCGTCAGCGTCGTTCTGATCAAAAATCAGGTTAAACCCGTTCATACGGCGGTAAATGAAACCGAATCACTGCTCCAGCAAGCGCACACGCTTTATAAAAACGGTAACGACGACGAAGCCATGTCCGTTCTTCGGCGCGTTTTGGCGAGCGAGCCGATGAATGCCGAAAGCTACCTTATTTTAGGTAAGATACATTTGCGCCGAGGCGATCAGGAACAAGGCGTCAGTTCATTTAAAACCGCGCTTTTCTGGGATAATCGCTTGATTGATGCGCACATTAGCCTGGGTAAAATTTATCTCGATAAAAACGATTGTTTGCAGGCGAAAAACTATTCGGCTTTGGCTTTGGAAATCGATTCTGAAAATCAGGAAGCCGTCGCTTTGCAACGACTCGTTGAGAGATGTTCCAAATAGTGTAACTTCGCAGGCGGAAAGTGAAGATCGAAAAGTGAAAAAACAGAATCAAACGGATATTTTAAAAAAATAAAGTTTATTTCAAACCTTTGATTTTGTTGGGCTTGACGGCTGGTTTTCACTTTTCTTTTTTTATTTTTCATCTTTTTTAACCTTCTGGCACGATACGTGCAATAGAGTAAATCGGCTAGCTTGATGAAGTTTATTGAGACCCCGCCGCCAACTCTTCTCCGAGCGCAGTTTGCCATTGCGTTTGACCACCTTCCGAGCGTTCCTTCAGTTGTCCTTCCAATTATGAGCCCGGTCTTAACTGACCGGGCTCTCCTATCTTTTAAAGCCAATATTTATTAATAGCCCATTTTTACAATACTTTAATTAAATACGAACGCTTATAACCGGTTTGCGCCTGTTTGCGCCTGTTTTTTTAATAAAAGTATTCAATTTGATGGAATGATTTATCGTCTTTGCCGTCGAATGACGAAATTTGTCATTTTCCTCCTGACAAAATTTGTGTACTGGTTATTCTGACCGTTCAATTTGAAAGATGTTCATTCAATTTGATTTAGAGAATTAAAATAATATAAATTTTCGGTCAAATTACAGCGTTTTTGCCGCATCGGTTTTCTGTTAAAATAGCGGTAATGAAGATTTCTTCTTTCAAGCGTTTTATACCCGCGCCTCTAAATTCAGTTTTAGCCGTTTTGTCGGCAATCCTGCTTGTTTTCGCTTTTCCCGATTTTGAATTCTGGTTCCTGGCGTGGTTCGCGCTCGTCCCGTTATTTTTCGCCGTCGAGCGCGAAAAAGAATCTTTCGTAAAATCCTTATTTGTCGGCTGGATTTTCGGAACGTGCTTTTTCTTCGGTTCGTGCTGGTGGCTGACGTTCGCGCCGATTACATATGCCGGATTTCCTTTTCTTTTAGCGTATTTTCTGCTTTTCTGCGCGTCCCTCGCCGTCGGATTTTTCCCCGCGCTTTTCGCCGCTTTATTTTCAATTTTCCTTAAAAAATTCGGCAATTACG
>JAOAPX010000122.1 GCA_025463125.1 Acidobacteriota bacterium
GGAATGCTTTCGAGCAGGAAAAACGTTCCGGCTTTTCCCGTTATCAAGCCTTGATAATCGCGCGCCGCGACGGGCAAAGCGACGATTCTCTGGTTGATTTTTTCGAAATCGATCGCGACCGTCACCGGTTCGGGTTTTGCGCCCGGACGAGCGGGCGGCTTCGGCGCGTCGTCCTGCGGCTTTTCCTCGTCGCTTTCAGGCGCGAGCGGCGACGTGTCGGTACTCTTTAAAACGACGGCGTAAACGCTGCGCGTCGTTTGAAACGGAAAGCTCGACATATCGAGCCAGCCGGTCGTCGGACCGTTGTTCGTGCTGGCGGTGAAATACAGATATTTTCCGTTTTTGTCGAACGCGGCGTAACGCGCATCGCTCATCCCGTCGGTCACTTGCGTCGCTTTTCCGGTTTCGAGCGAGAAAACGTGGACGGCGCACAAACGATTTTTCAATTGTTTCGTGTAAACGATCCATTTGCTGTCGGGCGACCAGTTCGGGTCGAGAACCGGAAAAGGATTTTCGAAAGTGTTCGTATCGATTTTTACGGCGTTTCCTTTTTCGATGTCGAGATACCAGACATTGAGGCGCTTGTCTGTAAACAGAATCTTTTTGCTGTCGGGCGAAAATTTCGGCGAATAAAAATACGACGAAGGATTGCCGAGCGAGATTTTTTTAACTTCGCCCATGCCGGTCTGATCGCGCAGGTGAAGCGCGTATTCGCCGGATTCGTCCGAGAAATAAGCGATCCATTTGCCGTCGGGCGACCAATTCGGATCGCGTTCGGCGACGCCCGGCGTATTCGTCAAATTTCGCGCGTTTCCTTTTTCCGCCGGAACGCTCAAGATTTCGCCGCGAGCTTCAAAAACGGCTCGCGCCCCGGTCGGCGAAAGCGCGACGCTCTGCACGCGCTGCGCGACTTTTTCGAAGCGCGGGCGAATCTGCGGCAAATCGCCGTTTAAATTGATGCCGACTTTGCCCGTTTTTCCCGAGGACGGGTTATAAATATTTATCGAGCCGAACTGCTCGTAAACGATTCCGTCCGGTCCGGCTGAAGCGGTTTTCAAATCCAGACCGTTGTTTTCGATTTCCTGCGCGATCTTTTTCGTTTTCGTGTCAAACGAGTAAAGCGTCACGTTTCTGCCGCTGCGGTCTGAAAGAAAATAAATTTTGTCGCCAATCCACATCGGCGTAAAATCGTTTGAGTTTCGGCGCGTAATTTCTTCGACCGACGAATCAGCCAGGTTGCCGATCCAGATTTTCGTCGTCCGCCCGCCGCGATACATTTTCCACTGCGCAAAGCTCGGCGCGAGCGGCATATAAGCGATCCGCGAGCCGTCAGGAGAAAAGGAAGCGCCGCCGCCAGCCATCGGAAACGGCAATTCCGCCGGCAAGCCTTCGCCGCTGATTGGCATCGCGTACATCTCAGGCATCGGCATTCCCGTTCCGCGACTCGACAAAAACAGTACCGAGTTTCCGTCGCGCGTCCAGCCGATAACCGTTTCCGCGCCCGGATGATACGTGATGCGGCGCGGTTCGCCGCCCGCCGAAGGAATCACGTAAGCGTCAACGTTGCCGTCGTATTCGCCGCTAAACGCGATCCAGTTTCCGTCCGGCGAAAAGAAAGGGCTGCTTTCGGTTCCGACGCCGCTCGTCATGCGCACGGCGTCGCCGCCATCGCGCCCGACTTTCCATAAATCGCCCGCGTAAACGAAAACAACGTCCGTCCGGTTCATCGTCGGCTGGCGAAACAACATAGGCTTTTCGCTCTGCGCAAAAATCGCGGCGGCGGCAAAGAGCGAAACTAAAAGGCTGTAAACGATTTTCTTCATAAATTCTCCTGTAAATCTTTTCCGATTGAAAGCTTATTGCCTGCCGAGCGGCGTTCCCTTGTGATAATCGGGATAAGCCGGGCGCTTGTATTCTTTCGGCGGATTTTTTTCCAGTTCCGACAAAAGCCATTCGACCGCTTTTTCGAGCTGCGGGTCGCGTCCCTGCCGCCAGAGCGCCGGATCGTTTTCAACCTCTATGTCCGGCGCGACGCCCGCGTTTTCGACTTCCCATTCGCCGTTCAGCCCGTAAACCGCGCCGTTCGGAGCGCGAACGCTGCCGCCGTCCATCAATGTCGGAATGCCGAAAGCCGCGACAAGCCCGCCCCACGTGCGCTTGCCGACGAGCGGACCGACTTTTAATTTTTTGAAAAACCACGGCATCGCGTCGCCGCCCGAACCCGCTAATTCATTGACAATCATCGCTTTCGGTCCGTAAATCGCGCCCGCCGGAACGTTCCAGTCTTTGCCGTCGCGAAAAGCGAGACGGGCTAACTGCTGACGGTTCAGATATTCGACGACGTAATCGGCGAGAAGTCCGCCGCCGTTAAAGCGCTCGTCAATGACCGCGCCGTATTTATTCGTCTGCGCGAAGAAATAGCGGTTAAAGCTCGTGTAGCCCGGTCCGCTCGTGTTCGGGATGTAAACGTACGCGAGTTTTCCGCCGCTCAGCCGGTCGACGGCACGGCGATTGTCTTCGATCCATGCAAGATTTCTCAAACCGTTTTCCGTACCGACCGGAACGACCGTTACTTCGCGGGCGTTTTGCCCGTCCGGATTTGCGCCGACTTTTATGACGATTTGCTTGTTCGCCGTGCTTTGAAAATATTGATAAACGTTGTCGGTCGCTTTCACGTCCCTGCCGTTGACGGCGATCAGATATTCGCCGGCTTTGACGTTGACGCCGGGCGCCGTCAGCGGAGCGCGAAGCTGCGGGTTCCAGTTTTCGCCGTTGTAAACTCGCGCGAAACGATAACGCCCGTTTTCGATGCGGTAATCTGCGCCGAGCAGCCCGACCGAAACGGGCGTCGGGCGCGGCTGATCTCCGCCGCCTATGTACATATGCCCGACCGTGATTTGGTTAAGCATCTCGCGGAAAAGATAGTTTAAATCGTCGCGGTGAGCGACGGCTTCGAGATACGGCGCGTATAATCTTTTCGCTTTTTCGATGTCGAGCCCGTGCGTGTTCGGATCATAGAAAAAATCTCGCTCGCCGCGCCAGACTTCGTTAAACATCTGACGCCACTCGACGCGCGGATCGACGTAAACTTCCATATCAGAGGTTTTAACCACGCCTTCGCCCGGTCTCGCCGGAACTGTCGTAGAAACGATGCTCCAAGCCGGACCTTGCTGAAACATCATCTTTTCGCCGTTTGCCGAGACGATAAAATTACTGACGCCTGTTTTCGCTTCTTCGAATTTGCGTTTGTCGAGATCGAATTTATGAACCGTCAGCCCGAACGGTCCGGCTGCCGGCTGAGCCGCGGGAATTTCCATAACGTAAAGAATCCCGGCTTTTCCGGCGAAAAGACCGCTGAAATTTCGCGCCGGAATCTGCGCGATCGAAATCACTCGCTGGTCAATTCCCTCCAGATCGATGCGCGTCAATTCGGGTTCTTTTTTCGGCGCCGATTGCGGCGTCGGCGTCGAGGCGGGCGTTTCCGCCGGAGCGGTTTCGGGCGTCGCGGTCGGCGCGGGCGCTGCCGTTGCCGCGGGCGTAGGCGAAGGCGTCATCGAAGGCTTCGGCTCGTCGCGTTTTTCGGGCAGAACCTTTTCCTCGTCGCTTTCCGGCGCGAGCGGCGAAGCAATATCGTTTCTGAGAACGACGGCGTAAACATTGCGCGAGCTTTGGTGCGCGATGCCGGAAAGGTCTGCGAAACTTATCGTCGGACCGACATTCGTGCTCGCCGTAAAAAAGACGTATTTCCCGCTTTTGTCGAAAACGATGTGGCGCGTGTCGCCGAGACCGTCGGTGATCTGGTTCGTTTGTTTTTTATCGAGCGAATACAAAAACACGGCGCGCAGACGGTTGTCGAGCTGCTTGACGTATGCGATCCAGCGGCTGTCCGGCGACCACGAAGGCTCTAAAACGCCGTCCTGCGTTCCGAAAGGATTCGCGTCTATTTTTACGTTCGTGCCTTTTTCCACGTCAACGTGCCAGAGATTCACTCGCTGGTCGTTGTAAGCTATTTTCTTGCTGTCGGGCGACCAGACGGGCGACGAGAAAAATCCGGGCGCGCCGTCGCCGAGCGAGATTTTTTTGACTTCGCCCATTCCGGTTTGATCGCGCAGGTGAAGCATATATTCGCCGGATTCATCGGAAAAATAAGCGATCCAGCGACCATCGGGCGACCATGACGGGTCGCGTTCCATCACGCCCGTGGTGTTTGTCAGATTGCGCGGGTCGCCTTTGTCGGCGGGCGCGGAAATGATTTCGCCGCGAGTCTCGAAAACGGCGCGCGCCCCGGTCGGCGAAAGCGCGAAGCCGGAAATCCGGCTGCCTACTTTTTCAAAACGAGGACGAACGCCGGGAAAATCGCCGCTGACGCGAATATTTACTTTTTTCGGATTTTTCGATCCGGCTTCGAGCGTGTAGATCGAGCCGAACTGCTCGTAAACGATCATGCCCGCGCCAGCCGACGCGTATTTGATGTCGAGCCCTTTGTTTTCAATAATTTGCTCGACCTTTTTCGATTTCGTGTCGAAGGCGAAAAGCGAAACCGCGCCGCCCGCCCGGTCTGAAAGAAAATAAATCCTGTCGCCGATCCACATCGGGCATTTGTCGTTGGAATTTTCGCGCGGCACTTTTTCGACGGTCGAATCGGAAAGACGCGCGATCCAGATCGGTTGGGTCTGCCCGCCGCGATAGCGTTTCCAATCGCTTTGCCATTGCGAAAGCGGCTCGTAAGCGAGGTATTGCCCGTCGGGCGAAAGCCAGCCGCGTTCAGCCATCGGCAAAGGAATTTCGTCCGGGAGCCCGCCGCCTTCGATCGGAAAAGTGTAAAGCCGCGAGAAATTAGAACTGCTGTTGCGCGACGATGCGAACAAAACGCTTTTGCCGTCCGTCGTCCAGCCGGAAACCTCGTCAACCGACGGGTGATAAGTCAGGCGCTTCGGCACGCCGCCCGCCGACGGAACGATGTAAACGTCGGCGTTGCCGTCGTATTCGCCGGTAAAAGCGATCCAATTTCCGTCCGGCGAAAAATACGGGTTGTTTTCAATCCCGACGCCGGTCGTCAAACGCCGCGCGTCGCCGCCCGCTCGCGCGACGATCCACAAATCACCCGCGTATGAAAAAACGATGCCGGTTTTACCGATCGCCGGCTGGCGAAACAGCGTCGCCTGATTGGTTTGGGCAAACGCCGATACGGCTGCCGCAAGCGTAATAAACACGTTTAAGATAATTTTTTTCACTTCGACTTTTTTCTCCGCTGAATATGGTTCTGTCTAAAATCAATCTGCGGGACAAGTTTTCTTACCCGTTTCACGCAGCAGCTTTCAGAGGCAGATTCCTTTTCTTTTTGAATTCTTTGTTAAGCAGAATTTTTTAGGGTTCGCAGGCTGGAAAAGCTGAAAATTAAAGACAACAATACCAAGCGTTTTTTAATTAACAACTTATTTATTTACCCGCAACGTTGTGTCAAACGACCTATAACGCAGGCACATATCGACGAGTTATGCTTCCGGATGCAGTATACGTAAAAATCCGGCAAAAGTTACACTTAAAATTAAGGCGGGATTTTTCCGGCGATTGTTTTATATTGTTTTGTTATAAAAGCTTTCTAAAAAGACCGCTTTTTCCGCCGAAGCCTTTGCGGGAACTTGTATTCTTACCGCACAGGCTCAAAGTATCGCATAAGATTAAAATATAAATTGTATCCGGCAAGGCTTTAATCAAAGGCTGAGCATTTCCGGCAATTCATTAAATATTTGTTCAAAACTCTTTCAAGGACAAGGCGAGCCCTGCGCGAAAAAGCAGCGGTTCGACCAGCGAAATGTGGGATTGCTCGCGGCGTTTATCACGGGCGAAGTCGTCGCTTCGAGCGGCGTTACCGGGCGCAAAGCGGCAAAAGTTCGCCATCTGCCCATTCGCGCGTCATCGCCGAAAGCTACGGGTTTTGCCGCCGGATTCCCGGAAAACGTGTAATCGGCGAGCGCGTGGATTCTGCGCCAGACGCCCCAATAATCAAGCGCGTTTATTTCACCGTTTTCCGGCACCGCGCCCGAAACGGTGACGCCGTGATTTGCCGGAAGCTCACACACGGTTCGCGCCGAACGAATTACCTGCCAACGGCGTTCGGTAATTTGCGAAAGCCGGTTCCAGACATCATTTTGCCCGATCAGATGCTCGTTTGTTTCATCGTCCCAATAAACCTGGACGACGAGTTTTGCCGATGCCGGAATTTGTTCGTAACCGGTTCCCCACGAATACCAAGGCGCGGCTGAAAAAATAAACAAACCGTTTGCGCCCCAACCGCTGGCGACAGCGAGCCGCGCCATTTCCGGCACCGCGCCCGCGCCGTAAGAATGCCCCGCGAAACCGACTTTTGACGTGTCCAGAACAGCTCCGAACTGCTCGATCGCCGTTTGAAAACCGCGCCACAACTGCCGGTAGCGCGCGGCGTGACTTGTGAGCAAGTCCGAAGAGTAAGGCGAAAAAACGACGGCGTAACCGTTGCTCGAAAGCTGTCGCATCAGGGCTTCGTAATATTGGTAATTCGTTCCGCCGAACCCGTGCGCGAAAAAGATTACCGGAACTCGATTTGCGGCGCTCGCCTTTTGCGGCAGAAACACGGAAACCGGCGCGGGCGTTCCCGGCTCAGGGTTTGCGACCGATTGCCGCACGACGGAAAATTTCCCCGCGCTGCCGAAATCGCCGGGAGCGGGCAAAGTCGTCGCTTTTAAATTACCGCATACGGGCATTTGCGCGTTTGCCGCAGTTGCGGAAAATAAAAACACCGCCGCGAGCAATGTATAAATAAATGTATAAATAGATATTTTCATTTTTCTTTAACCTTTTTTTTGACGCTGTTTGGCGAAGTCTCGAACGAATCGTTCTGTGATGACGGCAAACGGTTAAAAGTTTCAAAAATAATCCTTTCCCGCAAGTCTCAAGAAAATCGATTGTTAAAACAATTTAACCTGAAACTCTTTTTTACGGCAGTTTTATATTTTACAATAGGTGCAGTTTTATATTTTACAAAAGGTTTAAGAAAACATTTCCGCGCGGCTTTTATCGCCGGACAATTCGCAAACACTTTACAAAAGAAATCTTGTTTTTATTATTTTTGTTATTTTTAATAGTAAGGAAAACGCTATGCTAAAAGCTTCGACTTTGATTATCTTCTGTTTGTTTTTATTTTCCTTCCCGGCAACGGCGCAAAAATCTGCGACCGCTCCGCAAACCGCCGCGCCCGCGCCGCAAAACTTAAAAAAAACAAACCGCCGCGCCGATACGAAACCTTCCGATCCGGCAGCGGAACCTTTCGACAAAGCCGACGTCGCGACGATGGCAAAGCAATGCGTCAAATTTGAAACCGAAGCCGGCGCGATCGAATTGGAATTATTCCCGGAAAGCGCGCCCGAATCCGTTCGTAATTTTCTAAATCTCGTCACGACGGGCGCTTTCGATACGACCGTTTTCAGCCGCGTCGTTCCAGGCTTTATTATCCAGGGCGGCGATTTGACCACGCGGCTGAAACCGCTTACGCCCGAGCTCGATAAACGTATGCGTCGAACGGTCATCGACGAGCCGAGCCCGATCAAACACGAGCGCGGAATAATCTCGATGGCGCGAGCCGATACGCCGAACAGCGCGACGACGAATTTCTTTATTTTAATGAGCGAAGCGCGTCATTTAGACGGAACGTTCGCCGCTTTCGGGCGCGTGACGCGAGGTATGGACGTGGCTGAAAATATTAATAAAATGCCGGTTCAGAACGAAAAACCCGAAAAGCCCGTTCGCGTTATCAAAGCATCCGCCGAGGTTTGCCCCGCGCCTTTAGCGCCGTAAACGAAGCCTTATTCGGCGTTAATCGGTTTCTGTTTTTTCGTTTTTATTTTTTCGCACGATCGAAGCCGTCGTGACGACCTGCCCGACGTGTCTCTGAGTGTGTTCGGCGATGTGAAACAGCAAGCCGAAGACGTTTGTCGGCAATTTTTTGCGCCCGACTTCTCTTTTTTCCAGCAGCAGTTCCTCAGGCGTTTCCCGAATTGCGACGATCGCTTCGCGAATTTTTTGCGCGGCTTTGCCGGCAAGCTGACCGGCATTGCCCGCTCGATCAATGCTCGTTTCCGCTTTAAGCTCTGAAAATTGGGTTTCCGATAAATTTTCGCCGCGCGAATAAGTTAAAAGACGATCGACGCTCCCGGCGATGTGCCGGAGATGAAAGCCGACCGAAGGCGCGCCGTTCGGTTTCATCCATAATTCTTCAACGCTTAAATGTTCAGACGCTTTTTCAATATCAATTATCGCCTGCGCGAGCGCGTGGGCGGCGGGCATCAAAAGCGGCGAAACATTTTCCAAAGGTCCCGAAAGCCAGGCTTCCTGCTGCATCAATAAATCTCCTTTTTTTAACTTATTTTATAAATCACAAAACCTTAAAAACCAGCCGTTTTACTCAGCCCCGAGCGGTAAACGCATCATAATATCGACGCGCGTGTAGCGTTCGTCGGAAATATGCGGCAAAGCTTCAAATCCGTATTTTTCATATAATTTAATCGCCGCGTCGAGTTTCGTGTTGCTCGAAAGTATTAATTCCTTCGCGCCTTGGTTTTTCGTGAATTCGATTGCTGTTTGAATTAATAATTTTCCGAAGCCTTTTCCCTGAGCCGACGGATCGACCGCCATTTTTCCAAGCTCAAAGGTCGATTCGCTGTTTCGCAAAACGGCGCAGGTTCCTTTAATTTCATCGTTTTCACGAACGAAAAATATCTGTCCGCCCGGATCGATTATATAATTTAAAGGGTCTGCAAAAACCTTTCTGTCCGCTTCTTCGACGACGAAATACTGCTCGATCCAGCGCCGATTCAGACGCTCGAAATCCGCTCGATATTGGTCTTTGTAAGTGATAATTTCAACGCTCTCGCTTGTTTCGCTCATTAACTTTCCGATCAAAAAATTGCCGCCTTAAATAAAAACCGACTGATTTGCAAACAATAATTCCCTGTTTCGCGATATCTATTTTAGTAAAAGTTACGAATCGGGAAAAGACAGTCCGAAAGAACTTTTCACTTTAAAAATTTCCACGCTCGCAGCTTTTTTTTTAGAAAAACCCGGCTGAAAATTTTATGCCCGCGAAAAGCGCGAAAAAGAATAAAATTTAATTTTTCTTTTTTCGCGTTTTTCGCGGGCATATTCCGCGTCGCTTTAATTTCTATGATTGCAAAGAAAATTAA
>JAOAPX010000130.1 GCA_025463125.1 Acidobacteriota bacterium
CTTTCTGGCGTCCTTCTTCAGGCGAATGGTTCGTTTTACGAAGCGAAGACAATTCTTATTATTCATTCCCGTTCGGCGCTTCGGGAGACGTTCCGTCACACGGAGATTACGACGGGGACGGTAAAACCGACGCGGCAGTATTTCGTCCGTCGAATAATACCTGGTACGTGCAGAAATCTTCGGGCGGAGTCACGATTCAGGGATTCGGTCAATCGGGCGATAAATCCGTTCCCAATTCTTTCGTGCCGTAAACAATAAAGAATAAAGAATAAAAAACAACAAAGAATAATAAAGAATAAAGAATAAAAAACAACAAAGAATAAGGAAAAAGAAGCCGGACGTAAATTAAATCGCGTCCGGCTTCTTTTTTTTACCAATTTATTGAATCTCAACCCATTGGAAACTTGAGGGTCTTTCGTATTCGACAACAAACCTTTTTATAGGCGTTTCTTCATCGCCGTCCATTTCTTCAAAATTAATTTGTTTGAGCCCGTTTTCTTCAAAACGCGACAGGTCTTTTCGCGATAAAGCCCAAGGCAGTTCGAGAGGCTGCTCGTCGTCTTCGCGTCCGCGAGTAACGACGGCTAACTTCCCTTTTAATCCGACGA
Source organism: Acidobacteriota bacterium (assembly GCA_025463125.1). Classification (GTDB taxonomy): domain Bacteria; phylum Acidobacteriota; class Blastocatellia; order Pyrinomonadales; family Pyrinomonadaceae; genus SXVE01. The sequence continues at coordinate 609 of JAOAPX010000130.1, forward strand.
AATTTGCGATCGCGTCAATCACATCTTTACGCATATCAAGCGGCAAAGGCTGAATCGTATAAACTTCAAGCACGAAATCGAAAGCCTGATACCAATCTTTCAGCGGCGCGAACAAATCGGCGACGACGAATTTAATATCCGTGTCGGCGTGCAGCCGGCGCGCCCATTTGATCGCCGTTGCTGAAATATCAAAAGCCGTTACGTTAAAACCCAAATCGTAAAGAAACCTCGCATCGTCGCCCAGTCCGCAGCCGACGACCAAAGCTTTCCGGTTATCGCCGCGTAAGTTTGCGCGCTCAGCCCATTGGCGCAAAAATTTATTCGGCTGAAGATCTGCCCATGGAATTTTTTCGTTGTCGCCCGCGGCTTCCTTGTAAAGCGCTTCAAACCAGCCTAGAGCATCGCCTTTTTCGGCAAATTCGTTTTGTATCTGTTTCGTGCGCTCTCGCGCGTCGTGCGTTTCAAAACTCATATTGAAAAAGTAAATCTTAATATTTTAATGCCGCGTGTGGAAAATCACGCACCAGGAACAAAGAATTGTTGACTAGACAGTCATATAAAACTAGAAAGGCAAATCTAGAATGAATCATACAACTATATAAGTGCTAGAGGAAACGAAAAGGGACACAGTGGTAGAAAATGAAAAAACCGCCAAAAATGACGGTTCCTAAAACACTGATAATAAAGAGATAAATGGCGGAGCCGACGGGACTCGAACCCGCGACCTCCAACGTGACAGGCTGGCGTTCTAACCAACTGAACTACGACTCCGCAAATTTGGTGGGCATAGAAGGACTCGAACCTCCAACTTCCTCCTTGTAAGGGAGGCTGTCTACCATTGACGTATATGCCCGCGAAAAACTTTTTGTATTATCAAACAATTAGGCACGTCTTGCACCCACATTTTCAAAAAAACATCGCTCGTTTTTTGCAAAAGAGCGAAATGTCATACTACGAAAAGAAGCGTTTGCCTGTCAAGTTAGGCAGGAGGTTTTTATTCGTTCCATTTCTTTAAATATGGCTTCGATGCTGTTTTTTCGGCTTTCGCGTTTCGGTCGTAAAACAAAACCGTGCCGCCGAAACCGACTGCCCAACCTTTGTTGCCGGCAAAAGTAATTTTTTCGAGTTTGTGTTTTACGCCCGAAAATGTCGTTTCCCATGCGTTTCCCGCCGTCCGCGTGTGCAGAATCGCGCCTTCGTCGCCGACGGCAAAGCCTTCTGCCGTATCGACGAAAAAAATGTCATTTAAGTTTTTTGTCGTTCCCGAATTTTGTTCGCGCCAGTTTTTTCCGCCGCTGATGGTTTGAAATATTTTCCCGTTTGCGCCGACCGCCCAGCCGTTTTTCTGATTGACGAAAAAGACGGAATGCAGTTTTGCGGTTTTATCGCCGTAGATTCCGGCTTTATTCCAGCTCGCGCCGCCGTTTTCGGTAAAAAGTATGCTGCCGCCGGCGCCGACGATCGCGCCGTTCGATTTATCCGTAAAAACGCCGTCAAGCAGCAGATACTTGATAAAGAAAGGCATTTTTTCCCAGCCTTTGTTTTCGCCGTCGGGCGTAAAAATCGCGCCGCCTTCGCCGATCGCGAGCGCCGCGCCGTTTTCGTTAAAGATAATTTTAGCGACGCGACCGCGACCGTCGTCGGCAAATTCCACTTTTTCCCAGTTCGCGCCGCCGTCGGTCGTTTGCAGAATGTATGACAACAGTCTTGTGCCGCGATTGTAGACGTTTCTTTCGCACAAAAGCCATCCGGTCCGCTTGTCGGAAAAATAAACCTGCCGGATCGTGTCTGACGTAAATTTTTCAGTTTGCCGCCAGGAGTCGCCGCCGTCGGAAGTTTCTAAAAAAGTTCCGTCGCTGCCCGCGATCCAGCCTTTTTTATCATCGAGAAAGTAGACGTCCTGTAGCCAGGCGAGGGTTTTCAAATTCCGCTTTGCCCAATCGGCATTCGCGGCTTGAAAACAAACGAGGCAAACAAGCAAAACGGATATTTTCTTTATAAAAGTCATATTTCGCGGCGGAAAACAAATTAAACCTTAGGCGGCATTAAGAATTTAAAGTTAATTTACTGTTTCAATTCTTTACCGGGCTCGAATTCGCAGTCGATTAAAACGGGCTTCCGAACAGCAGACGAACGACGCTCGCTTTTGATAAAACATCGAAAACCGTATTGATATTCAGGCGAAATCCTTTATCCGGAACAAAAACCTGGTCGCCGGGATTTAAAAAAACCATCTCGGCTTTGCCGCGTTCGATGTCCTGAAGATTCACGGTTTTCGGCGAGATTCTTCCCTGCCCGTCGTAGCTGTAAACGACGACGCGTTTTTTATCGCCTTCTTTCGTCACGCCGCCCGATTCGACGATTGCTTCATAAACGCTCACTTTTCTATCGAGAACGCGCACGCCCGGCGCGGCGACTTTGCCTAAAACGCTGTAGCGCGCCGACATCGCTTTGTCGAGCGTGACCGTCACTTTCGGGTCGATGATAAATTCGTCGAGCTTTTTCGTAATTTCATCGGCGACCTGTTCGACGGTTTTGCCGCCGACCATTACGCCTTCGCGAATGAGCGGGTAAGAAATTCGCGCCGTCGGCGGAACCGTAATTCCAGTTTTGCAGTAATCCGGGCATTGTCCGAAAACTTCGACCGTGATCAGATCGTTCGGTCCCAGGCGATACTCTTTTAAATAATTGTTGTAATGCGGCAGAATTTCGGCTTCTTCGATTGAATTCGGTATGGTCGTATCAGACGGCGCGGTTTTTTCGGATGCCGGAGATTGAGCAGCATCCTTTTTTACATCCTTTGTTTCAGTCTTTGTTTCAGTCCTTGTTTCCGTTTTTATCTCCGCGCCTTTGTCTTCTTTTTTCGGCGTGTCGGCGGCGGAAGTTTTTAATTCCGTCTGCACAGGCTTGACCGCGTTCGCCGGCGGATTTTCCGTCTGAGCCGACGAGCCGGACGAAAAAATAAAAACGCCTGCCGAAATCAAAGCGATATTTCCGTAAAATTTTAATGCTTTCATATTTCTTATCTCCGTCATACGGATAAAATGTTTATTAACCTTATTTATCCAGTCTTAACGCAATTTTGTCTTATTTCGGCTTCCGCCTTTTCCGCTTTTCTTTTTCCGCTTTTCTTTTTCAGCTTTTCTTTTTCAGCTTTTTCTTTCCGTCTATTTTCTACCGCGCGCCTTTTCCGAACAAAACGGTTTTCACCGTTTCAAAGACGATCACCAGATCGAGCGCGACGCTTTGATTTTTGATGTAATACAAATCGTATTGCAGCTTTTGACGGGCGTCGTGGACCGATGCGCCGTACGGGTATTTTATCTGCGCCCAGCCCGTCAATCCCGGCGCGGTCAGATGCCTGTGCTCGTAGAAAGGAATTTCGCGGGCGAGCTGCTCGACGAAATGCGGGCGTTCCGGGCGAGGTCCGACAAAGCTCATTTCGCCTTTGATAATATTCCAGAACTGGGGAATTTCGTCCACGCGAATTTTGCGTATAACGCGCCCGACGCGCGTCGTTCGCTCGTCTTCGGCGGTCGCCCAGACGGGTTTGCCGTCGGCTTCGGCATCGGTTTTCATCGAACGAAACTTGATAACCTGAAAAACCTTGCCGTTTTTCCCGACTCTTGCCTGACGGTAAAAAATTTCGCCTTTCGAATCGAGTTTTATAAGAATTGCCGTCAGAATCGCGACGGGCAGCGAAAGCGTCAGACCGACGAGAGCCAGACCGCGATGAATGGCTTCGCGAAAAGCCGTCTTAAGCCGCGTATCGCGTTTGCGCCCGGCAAAAATCAGCCACGAAGGTCGCAGCATATCGATATGAACTTTTCCTGTGACGCGCTCGAAAAACGATGTGCATTCTTCGATGTTAACGTCGCCTGCAAGACTCATTTTCAAAAGCGTTTCGGTCGGAAACGTTCCGCGGCGCTCGCGCACGGCGATGACGATGCGGTCAACCTTTTCGTTTTTTATAATTCCGTCGAGATTATCGACCGTGCCGATGATTTCAGATTCGCCGATTTTCGTGTGCGGCTTCGCGCCGTTTTCCGTGACGAAACCGATAATGCGGTATCCGGCATCGCGGCGCTCCCAGACGGCTTCGGCAGTATCTCTCGCCGATTGCCCGGTTCCGACGACGAGAATTTTTTCGCCGATGCCCGGATGCCCGGTTAAAATATGGATCAGCACGCGCCAGACGAGCAGCAGCAGCAAAACGATGACGACCGAAAAAACCGAAACGCCGCGACCGATCAGCATCGGCGGAACGAAATAAAAAATCAGCGCGAGAATGACCCACGCGATTCCAAGAGCCTGCACCAGCCGCAGCATCAGCTCGCGGCGATTGCCCATTACCGTGTAATCGTAAAGATCGTAAAAGTAAAGAATCAAAAGACAAACAAACGTCGCAAACCCGATTTTCAGCCAGCCGTCGTTTTCGTTTAATTGATACTCGGAACCGGAAAACCCAAGGCGCAGGTACATTGCCAGAACGACACCGCCGTAAATAAACGCGGTGTCGGCAAGTATGAGCCAAACTATCCGTGGGCTGAATTTCGTCCCGTCCATTTTATTAATGGTTCATTTAACGGCGAACAAGTAACGGTGAATGTTGAATAAAAGAAAGTCTTTTTTGTTTTACTTTAATCATTCGCCGTTACTTACTTTCGTTTTTTGCCGTAGTAGCCGTAGCTGTAATGGCTTTCTTTTAGAACGTCTTCCGATTGATTAAGCACGACTCCGAGCATTCTTTCGCGCGGCAGCACTTCGAGCACGCGATCGAGCTCGGAGTAACGCGTTTTGTTTGCGCGGATTACGAGCATAGCGCCGTCGGCGTGATTTATCAAAACGGTTGCGTCGGTGAAGATTCCGAGCGGCGGCGCGTCGATAATTATGTAATCGAAAAGCTCGCGGGCTTCGCGCAGAATTTCCTTAAATTTCGGACCGGAGATGAGTTCGGCGACATCGCTTCTGGCTTCGCCGCCCGGAAGCAGGTGAAGCCCGGACGGTTCGAGACGAATGATCGATTCCCGGAGAGTCGAGCGACCGGATAAAATATCGGAAAGCCCTTTATCGGTTTCTATTCCGAGATAATCGGCAAGACTCGGCATACGCAGATCGCTGTCGATAATCAAAGCCCTGACGCCGTCGGTCTGCGCCAGAAGCCACGAGAGGTTTAGCGCCGTCACCGATTTCCCTTCGCTCGGATTAATGCTCGCCACAACGATCGACTGCAATTTCTGCCGCTGGCTTTTGTGCAGAACGTGGGTTCTCAAGCTGCGATATTCTTCGCAGTAAGCCGAATGCGGATGAGTAATGGCGACAAGTCGCGGCTCGACGCGCTCGGCTTCAACATTCCAACTGACGTATTCAGCTAGACTTGTTGAAGTCGGGCGCGTCAAGCCGACAGCGTTCAAAGTTGCCCCGGCAATTTTCGTCGTTTCCAAATCAGGGAGTGCCGTCCCGACCATTGAATCCGACTGCCCATTGAACGCCGAAACCGGCGTACCGATCTTAAAATTGCTGTCGCCGAACAGATCGGGCGGCGCGACCTTGCTTTTGCCGCTCTTTGCAAACGGCACGACCGTTTTGCTTGACTGTAATTCGGCGTCGTCGACCTGTTCGATCTGTTTTTTTTGCAATGCTTTCAGAATGCTCATAAATGCCCCGCGTTTTTTCTTAAAACCTGAGATTTGTGAAATTAATTTCGTGCTGAACGAGCCGCCCGAAACCGTTTATAAAATTTAATAAAACCCGCCGATTTCCAAACTGATGTCGTCGTCCAGGTTATCGGTTCGCGGACGTTTTCCCCCGTTAGAGTTTCCGTTTAGCGGCGCGTCGCTCTGAAACATTCTCGGCTTCGGCGGCTCCGGGTAATTTTGACTGTTCCACAAGTCTTCGCGTCCTTCGCTCGTTAAAACGCTGCTCGACGGCACGTTTTCCATGGCTTTCTCATTTGAAATGAGCGCGTCGCGCTTCGGCAGCAGATCTAGATTATCGGCGACTTCTTCGATTATCTGCCTGCCGATAATCTGCTCGCCCGCCGCGTAAGCCGCCAGCATCGCGTTATCGCACAAATTATTGATCTGACGCGGAATGCCTTCCGAACATTGAAATATAAAATCAATCGCGCCCGGCGTGAAAATATTCGGCTGGTCGGTTCCGGCGATTAAAAGTCGTTCGGTAATATAACGTTCGATTTCATCGACGTTCGGCAGCGTGTGCATCTTGCAGCGCAGCGCGACTCGCTGTTTTAACTGGCGAAGATTCGGCTGGTTGAGTTTTTCGCGAAGCTCGGGCTGACCGGTCAGAACGATTTGCAAATGTTTGGCGTTGTCAGATTCGAAATTCATCAAAAGACGAATTTCTTCGAGCACGTAATCGGAAAGCTCGTGCGCTTCGTCGATGATCAAAACGGTGCGCAGCCCGCGCCGGTGGCGTTCTTCCAGAACTCTGCCCATTGAAGCGAGCAGCTCCGCTTTATTCGCCCAATCCTTGATGCCGAGCATTTGCGTGACCTGGTGATAAAATTCATCGACCGAAAGACGCGGATTGAAAACGTATGCCGCCAGAACGCTCGAATCGAGCCGCCGCAAAATCCATCTTAGAGCGGTGGTTTTGCCCGTGCCGACCTCGCCCGTCAAGACGATCAAGCCCTTGGCGTTTTCCAGCCCGTAATAAAGACTCGCCAAAACCTCGTTGTAACTCGGCGTAAACACGATAAAACGAGGGTCGGGCGTTAATGTGAACGGTATATCTTCTAATTCGAAAAATTCTTTATACATTTCTTTCCTCTCTAAAACTCGGGATCCGTGATTCGGATTTCGTTTTAAATGTTGAATCCTTATGAAACCATACGCTCGAAAATGCGCGTCGCCTGCAGCGCCATCGCGATCAGCGGAATAATCCCGACCGCAATCACGATTCCCGCCATAACCTTTAACCAGTGCGAACGGTTTTGCCAGGTTTTTTCATCGTGCGAAAGAAGCGGCGGAACCGATGCCAGAACCGGCAAACCGGTGTAATGCTTTGCATCTTCGATATTTTGAATTTTGAAAAGACGCGGAAACTCGAAAATCGCCGCTAAAAACAAACCGAGTGCGAGCCCGATGCCCGCGCCGAGCAAGGTCAGCAAACCGCGTTTCGGCGCAACCGGCGATGAAGCGAGATTTGCCGCGTCAACGACGCGAATCGTTTCGCCCTGCGCGTTCGATTCGCGATCGACCTGCAAAGACGCGTCGTTTGTTTTTTTCAAAAGGTCGTCGTAAGTCGTTTTCGCCGATTGATATTGATTATTAATGCCTTCGAGCGCCACTTTGACATTCGGAATCGCGTTGATTTTAGATTCAAGGACGGCGATCTGCGCGGCGTTTTGCTGTAGCTCGGCGTTTTTATACTGCATCTGCTGATCGATCTGCGCGATCTGGCTTTCCGCTTTTTGTCTTTCTATTTCCAGATTCTGTTTTTGCAGCTCGGCTTTTCGCGAGCTCGATTGATTGGCTTCTTTAACGCGCTTGTCCGTGTTTTTCGCCAGCGCTTCGAGTTCTTCGTTGACCTTTTCGATCTGAGTTTTCGTATCGACCACGTCCGGGTGTTTTTCGCGGTACTGCGCTTTTAATTTTTCGAGCCGCGCCGTCAGTTCGGCGCGTTTTTGAATCAATGAAGCGTAAGCCGGCGTGTCTTCGATTCTCGAAGCCTGCCGCGTCGCGTCCTGCGTTTCCTTTTCGCCGAAATCTTCAATAATTCGCGCCTGGCTGTTTAAGGCTCGAACGCTGTCCTGCAGCCGACCTTTTTCCGTAATCAAAGTTTCCTTTTCCTTTGCGATCGTATCTTCGCGCTGGCGCAAGCCCTGCAACTGCGCGATTAAGCCTTGCTGAGAATCGGGCAGAGTTTCGACGTTCTGCATCATTATGTCGAGCCTTTGTTTTTCCAGCGTGTCAAGCTCGCTTTTTTTCTGATTGCGCTGATTTTCCAGAAATTCCCTGGTCACTTCCGCCGTCTGCGTTGAAGCGGTAACCTGAGCGTTAACGTATTTTCCGGCAAGCTCAGCCGTTACGTTTCGCGCGGCGACCGGCGTGCGGTCGCGGTATTTTATGCTGAACGAAGCGATTTTCCGGTCGTCCTCGCTTTTTTCGACTTCGGTTGTGATGTTTTTCGACATCTTTTCGATGATAAGCTCCATCGGCATTCCGGCGTCGCGCTCCAATTTAAACAAATCGTATTTGGCGATCATCGGTTCGAGCGAATTGCGGCTTAAAACTTCCGTGTTAATCGTTTGCAAACGCTGCGACAAATCTTCGTCGGTTAAAGACTGCACGACTTTATCGGAAATCGTCGGCGGTTTGACGGTCAGAACGGTTTTCGATTCGTACACGCTCGGCAGTTTGTAAACGACGTAGCCGATCGCCGCCGTAACGGTAATAATAGGTAAAATAATCAGCCATTTGCGCCGTTTCAGCATCTGGACGAATTCGCCCGCCGTTCTTTGTCTGAATTCTACGCTCATCTTCTTTGTTTTCCTTCAAATGTGTTTATCGCAGCCGGGCTTTCAAATTTCGCCGTCTCGCTTTTCCCCGTTTCATCGTCGCGGCGATTAAAAATCCGCCTCAAAGAAAAAGCAAACCCGATTAAAACAAAACCGAATATCAGCAAACCGAGCGATTCGGGCACAACCCCTAAAAGCAAATTACCGTTTGTCAGATCCGCTAAAATCAACTTCAAAAACATTTTTACTACTCCCCGTATATACGCTTCCGGCTTTAAAGAGTCGCCAAAAGATTTTTTGCTTCCTGCGCGTCTTCCGGACTTAAATTTCCCGCATTCTGCAATGAGTTTTCCACTTCGCGGCGAGCTGAGGTTTTGTCGCCTGCCGAAGCTAAAGCCGTTCCCAGACGTAAACGATACGCCGAATTAACCGTTTTTCCCATTTTTTCCGCTTCGGCTGCATCGAGAGCGACGGCTTTCTTAAATTGTTCGACGGCGGGCGTGAACAAACCTTTTTTGAAATAAACCCAGCCGAGCGTGTCGTAAAAACCGGCTGAATTTTGCACCTGGTTGACGGATTTTTGCGCGAGGCGCAAAGCTTCGTCGAGATTTCCATGGTTTTCCGCCAAAAGCCACGCGAGATTATTCGCGGCGATCGGCGCGTCGGGCGTAATTTCCAGTGCTTTGCGATAATTTTTCTCGGCTTCCGAAACGTTTCCGCGACCGTCTTCGAGCATTCCGAGCAGGGCGTAAACCGAAGCCGAAGGCTTTTTATCCAAAATCTTTTTATACTGAGCGACGGCTTCGTCCGTCCGGTTTCGCCCGGCTAAAAGCGAGGCGTACGCCGAATATGCCGGAAAATAATCGGCATCGGCTTCGATGGATTTTTTAAGCTCCGATTCAGCCGAATCCGCGTTATTTTCCGCCGCGTAAATTTGCGATTTAAGATAATGCAAAGCCGCCGAAACGTCTGCCTTGCCGGTATTTCGTGAAAGATATTCGTCGATTTTCGCGTGTGCCCGAACGGTTTGTTTCTGCCGCGCGAGCAGGCTGACCATGCCGCTTAACGCGTCAAAATTCACGTTGTCGGCGATTAAGGCTTTTTCGTAAAGATTCAAAGCTTCCGGAAGATTTCCCTCCGCGATATAAACTTTGGCGAGATTGACGGTCGCCGCCGAAGAGTTCGGCGAAAATTTTACGATTTCCTGCAAATCAACTTTCGCTTCGGCTGTTTTGCCGAGTTCGAGATACGCCAGACCGCGAGCCGTCTGAGCGCGAACGCGTAAATCACGCAAAGCCCGCGCGCTTGTTTCGGCGTTCGGGAACGAGCTTCCGGTAAGTCTGAAGAGCTCGTTCGCCTGCTTTAATGCCGCGTTCGCGTCGCCCGTTGAAAAATCCGCTTGAATTTTCAGCAGCCCGGTTTTAAGAAAATTCGGGTGATATTTTTCCAGATCGCCGATAAAAGCGCGAGCCTGATCGATCTGCCCGAGCGCGAGCCGCGCCTGCGTCATATAAAAAAGCGCGTCTTTCTGGCTCGGCTGTTTTTTCAGAACTTCTTCGAGATCTTTAACGGCGTTTTCCGCTTTATTTTCCAGCAAATTTACGCGCGCCCGGAGCATTAAAGCTTCGGCGTCCTCGTCGTTGATGCTTAAAAGTATTTCGATCTGCTCGTTGACCTTCGCGTTTTCTTTCCGCTCGAGATAAAGCTCGCTTAAACGATAACGGGCGCGAACATAACCGGGAATGTCGGTCAAAATATCATGAAAAACTTTTAAGGCGTCGTCTTCGCGCCCGGCGATCGCGTAGAAATCTCCGAGCCGCAGACGGCTTTCGGGACTGTTTTCCTGAATTTTGACGAGCTCGGCAAAGCTTCGCTCGGCTTTTTCGTATTGTTTTGTCCCCACGTAAAATTCGGCTTGAGTTTCGAGCGCCTCGATGCTGCCCGGTTCAAGCGCAATCGCTTTCGCGTATTGCGCTTCGGCTTCGCCCGCGCGATCATCGTATTCGAGAAATCTGCCGTATTCGAGATAACCGAGCGCCGCGTTTGGATTAACCTCAATTGCTTTTTTTATAGAATCTTCGGCTTGCCCGATTTTGTCTTTCGACATAAAAAATCTGGCGAGACTTAAATATGATTCGGAGCGTTTCGGATCGAGCGCGATGGCTTGATCGAGAATTTCGATGACTTCGGCTTCGGTTTTTCCCTGCGCCGAAAATATTGAAGCTTTTAAGACGTGACCTTCGATAAATTTGGCGTCGCGCGCGAATATCTGTTCGAGCGTCCGCGCCGCTTCGTCGATCATCGGCGGCTGCGTCAGCAAATAATAATTGCCGAGTTTCGCCCGCGCATCGAGATTTTCCGGCGATAATTCAACCGTTTTGCGAAGCTCTTCGAGAGTTTCTGTAAATTGTCCGAGATTTTCGTAAGCGCGAGCCAAGCCCCAATGCCCGCGGGCGGAAGATTTATCGATATCGACGGCGGAACGAAATTCAATTATCGCTTCGTGAAACTTGCGTTTTTGCAGGTATTCTTCGCCGCGCGCGAGATGCGTGTCTTTTGATTGGCTACAGGAAACAGAGAAAAAGAGCAGACCGCTGACAAGGATCAGCAATAAAAAACGGGTAGAAAAAAGATGGCACTCTTTGTTTTTCATTATTGTATGAAGACACTTTTCCTATGAGAGTTTTCGCCCCGGCTTTTTCAGGCAATCGGGGCAACGATCGCTTAAACCAGCTCGGCGCAAAATAAAGGTTTCTTTCTTTGTGTTCTTCAAAAAAAGGGGCAAACTTTTATGAAGTTTTGAAAGGAAAAGTTAAATTATCAATTTATATTTCTATATCGACCGACTTTACCGGCTATCAGGAAAAACTTCCAATCGTCGTTAAATTTCAGAAAAATTTACGGTTCAGGTTTTTTCCGCGCGAATTTCGCGCAATCACATTATCTGTTTTACACGCGATTGGTAAAGTTTGTGAGTTTGTGAACAAGCCGGATAGTAGCACAAGTTAAATTATTTACCAATAAAATTATTCAGGAATGAAGGCGAAAAGGTTGTCGGCAATTTGCGCCGACAAATCAGCGGCGGCAAGCGTTGCGGCTCGCTCGTCGCCGCCGACGGACGTCATAACGCGCACCATCGCGCCGTCGCTGCGCCGTCGGGTCACGCTGTCCCAGACCGTGTTTATTTTATCCGCGTATTCGCTCGCCTCGTATCGACCGCGACCTTGATACCAGTAAATCAAAACTTCTTTATAAACGCCGTTCTCGACGATGTAGCGATTCGCCCGGAAAGTTACGCCGCGCGGAGTTTTTATTTCGATGTATTCCGGCTCGCGCATAACCCAGCCGGCGCCGGGCAGGCAGTTTTGCGGGCTGTGATAAGTCGCGCCCGAACGCTGCGAAGCGTAATAACCGACATATATATTTGCCAGTCGTCCGTCAGGCGCCGCGTATTCACGCATCGTGTAGTCGGTGACGCGCAAAACGCTTTCGGTCGCTTCGCCGAAACGAATTTCCGTGCCTTTCTG
>JAOAPX010000143.1 GCA_025463125.1 Acidobacteriota bacterium
TTAATTGAACCAATGTGGAATTGAAACTCGTTTCCGGTTCGCACTACTCAAAAAATACTTGCTTTTAATTGAACCAATGTGGAATTGAAACACGATTTGCGAAACGTCGTCGAGCCGACATTGAACCTTTTAATTGAACCAATGTGGAATTGAAACTCATACCATAAGACAGCGTTTCCGGTGACTGTTTGACTTTTAATTGAACCAATGTGGAATTGAAACTTTGTAATCGTCGTAAACGGATGCGATGTGATAGCAGCTTTTAATTGAACCAATGTGGAATTGAAACTATTCCTTGCACTCGTAATAATAAAAAAACGTGGCGACTTTTAATTGAACCAATGTGGAATTGAAACCGCTTTTGCGGATCAATGATCGTGCGGAAATCGCTTTTAATTGAACCAATGTGGAATTGAAACTTTTTCCTTTTGCGCTTCTTTCTGGAACCGGTCTCATAAATGCTTTTTAGCTTTTTAAAAGTGCCGTAAACATTTGCTCAAAATTCGGCGGCAGGCGTTTATGAGACCGGTTCTGGAAAGGCTAGAGCCGGAATAATTCAGCCGGCGCGAGAGAAGTAAGTTTAACGACGCGATTCAAGCGATCGAAACTTGCCGCGTTTCCGGGAAGAATGTTTAATCTTTATTACGTTGAAAACGTTGTCGGCGAACAATCCACAGTAAAAGGTGAACTTGTCACGCAGGTTTTGCCGCTCCAATTTGAAGATACATACGATTCGATCAAACAGGACGGCGGTTTTGGATTTGTGAAAAATGGCTCCGGGGATTTTCGGCGTCGGCGTGAGCATTTACGAGAAAAATAAATCTCTTGGCGTAAAAGCGTTACGCGAAAAAAAATCTCTGAAGTCGATAAAAAAGGAAATCTCGCAACGGCTGTAGATTAACGCAAAAAAAATTGAAAGAAAAAATGAAGCGGGAAGCGGCTGAAGCGCCCGAAATTGCTGCCAAGAAAAGAAAAATTAGAGAAAGTTAAATCAGAAAAAAGCCGTGAATATTAAATTTCACGGCTTTTTATTTTTGTTAACTCTACGGTTTAAGGAATAAATGCGCCCGGGGTAGGAATATCGGTCGAAGTTTCTGAATTCAGTGCTGCAAACCTTTTTGATATGAACGCAGAATATACCAATTGCCTTCGGACGGTCTGTAAACGGCGATGTCGTCTCGTCCGTCGCCTTCGTCGTAATCAGCCGGAACGGGCGTACCGGTTGAAATGCCGTTGCCCTGGGCTTTGACGGTCTTAAAATCAGCGCTCAAAACTATCGAACCCAAAATAAAAAATGTCAGTAGATAAAAGGTCTTAGATACAGTTCGATCTGAAACTCGCGTTTGAATAAATATTATTTGTTTTTTCTTAGTTGATTGAGTAATTAAATCAGTTTTTAGAATGTGAAAAAACTTTACAGGGAAAATTGATGGTTTTAATTAACCCGATTAAGTCCTGATTTGCTCAATTGAGCAAATTGAGCAAATTGTTGAAGACCTGCGAGCGGCTTTGGTGGAATTTGAGGAAATTCAATCGGAAATTTATAAAAACGAGATAAAGATTAAAGCTGCCGCTTAAATCGACACAATCTTAAAATTTTTTGTTCAAAATGTTCGTACCGGCAATTTTCGCACTCATTTCGCACGCAGATTTCAATAAAAAAGAAATTTATCATCGGAAAACCGGCATTACTTAACAATGTCTGAATCTTTAGCCGTTCCGCAGATTTTTGTGGTTTTGATTAATCGGCGCTCAACCATTGATTGGAGCGTTTGAGCGCATTCCAAATCAATGGTTGAGTTTACACTCGAAAAAATCAAAGTACGGGTTGCCTCAAAATTTCAGTCAAGGCTTGCAAACGGGCTGAGTCAGCTCCATTTTTTATAGTTCCGGCTCTCTTCTCTAATGAAGGCGTCAGGCTTCTGAGTTTTTCGAGCTCTTTTCGATTTAAGCGGGAACTCTCTGCTCTTTGGATCGCTTTTCGAAGGTCTGAGATTTGTTTTGGAGGCAGAACTTGCGAACGCTCCAGCTGATCGATATATGCCTTTGCCACGACTAATTTACCGGGATATTCGATTTTCTCCTGGTTCTGCACATTCAATTCAGCCACCCTGACCGTTTTCGCCGCATCGATTTCATTCTGCGTAAGATTCTGCGTCGGTGTCAGCTCCAGGATGTCCAGACCACGGGCGATCTCTGAAGAGTAAATGTACCCGTTATACCAGTAAGCGGACCATGAGCCGCCCAGAATGAGCATCTTTGGATCAATCGGTCCACGATCGAAATAAGCGATTTCAACGGGACGGACCGGGTCGGTAAAGTCCATTACGGATATGCCGCCCTGGTACCAAGCCTGTACCTTTATATCTCGCCCGGGAACCGGAATGAGCGAGCCGTTGTGCGCAACACAGTTCTCGCTGTCGCCCTGCGCCGCAGGCAACTTATAGTAACTCGCGAAACTGAGCTTATTATCCGTTAGCCGGAAAATAGCATTTGCTCCCCATTTATTGGGATCGTTCGCTCGGCAGCGCGCGCCTAAGCCCCCTCCCCATTCATCGGTGAATACAACCTTTTTGCCGTCATTGGAGAATGAGGCTGAGTGCCAGTATGAATAGTTCGGATCGTTTACAGCGTCAATTCGCTTTGGATTAGCCGGATCCTTGATGTCCAGTAAGATACCGTTGCCCGAACACGCGCCCGCAGCCAGACCGATGGCTGAGTACACGGTTATGTCGTGACACTGATCGGTGTCGGCAGGTTTCGGCTGATCATGCGAACCGCCGTTATTTAAAGAATTAATCACGCCAGAACGCGGATCCATAAAAATTCGAGGGCTTGACACGACCTTGGCATCCTCGGGCGTTTTGAGCGGCACCTTGATAACTTCAATGCGGAAGAGCGCGGTATTTGGGTCCTTCTCCGGCGACTCGCCCGAACAGCCAGCCAGCTCTTCGCTTTGACGGACAAACGAGGTTCCGGAAACGTATATAAAAACGTTGTTCTTATCGTTTGGATCGGTGACTAACGTGTGCGTGTGCGAACCGCGGCAAGTCTGCACCGCTGCCACCTGCCGCGGTTTCGTTATGTCGGAAATATCAAATATCCGCACGCCGCGGAAGCGATCTTTTGAAGCGGCGGGCAGACCCGGCGTAGTCTGAGGTGGAAAGCCTTCGGTAGAACAATCCAGTCTGCCATTCGGCATCTCTACCGACATGAACATCAGGTTCTTGTAAACCGATACGTCTCCCTGACCGCCAGGACAGACTACGGAAGTTAGAAGCCGTGCCTTGACCGGATCCGATAGGTCGTAGATATTGACTCCATAAAAGTTTCCCTGGAACAGGCGATTGCCCTGGAATGCCAGGTCGGAATTCGCAAAACCAAGTCCGGCGAGCACAAGTTTTAATGGTGCTGGTATCTGCGCCGGATCACCCATTCCAAGTTGAGTAATCACCTTGTCGACTTTCGGATCAGCGGGATTTTCACTGCCGAGTTGAAAAGCGTCCGGTTTTTTGAGCAGCGTCAGATGCCTGAGCCCCATCGCTGTTTGACCTGCGTCGTACAATCCGGGGCTCAGCCTGGCGCGCGGATCATTAGCATCGGAGCCTGTCATCCCGGCTGGCAACGGCGCTGCCGGCTGAGGGGCAAATGGATTACCCATCCCTTGTTGCTCCGCTTTCGATTCCGGGGTCGGGGATGGAGACGTGGTTTGCGCTTCCGTCGTGGATGTAAAACACCAGCACAAAAACAGGGAAGCTATTAGTAAACGGAATGAGTGTAATCGATTCATTTTTTTTCCTTTAGTGGTTTTCACCCAGCATTTTCTGCATAATCCTGATCTCGGCGCGTTGTCCGCTGTCGACATCCGTGGCGAAGTTGAACAGCTCGGCATCCTGCCCCGCGCCCGACGTATCAAACAAATCTTTTACCATAAGCAAAGCGCCGTTGTGGTGCTGGATCATCCCGGTCAAAAAAAGTTGATCAAATTTTGTTCCGTTTGCTTTTCTTAAGGCGTCCATCTGCTTTGCAGTGAGCATCCCGGGCATGAGCATCGTATGGCTCGACATATTCATGCCGGGCATGTTCATATCGTGATGCGCGTGATCACCCGTCGTTTCAGGCATCGGCACTGATGTCGATTCTCCGCGTGCCTCAAGCCAACGCTTCATAAAATTCATCTCTTCAAACTGGGTATGGCTGATCCTGGCGCCAAGCAAGCGGAGTTCTTTGTTCTGAGTACGCGACTCGATCAGCGCCGTCATCTCAACCGCTTGCGCATGGTGCATGATCATTCCCCGCATAAACTCGGCATCCTTGGGTGAGCGGGGCGGAAGTTTCGCCCTTGTCGATGGCGGCAATATCCTGGTTGGCTGACCGGGCGCGCCGGGTTGAACCACAAACGGCGGTGCCTTAGGTTCGTCCTGCTGAGCACAGACTGGCAGTGATAAGAAACATGTAAACGCACCGGCGACTATTAACCGGATTCGCGACCCTGCGAAATTGTTCATTAAGCGCAGATTAATCTTAGCACTTAAAAGAAGCAACTGTATCGGCGTTTTGTGATCAAGCATTTTTGATCAACTTATCACAAATAACGGATAAGTGCTACCTCTCAAATGTAGCGCCCGCAAAGCGTAACTGGCGATGAAAGCATACATTCCTGCCATAAAAGCAGTTGATGTTTTTTACACTGCTTTTCTGTCTAAACCTTTATCTGCCGCTAAAAAAGACATCACCGTATCTGAAGTTAAAATTTAAGAAGTTTGATTGAAATTTATTTCGCACACATTATCGCACGCAAAATGAAAAAGCCACCCGTTAAGGCGGCTCTAAGTCGTTGATTCTATTGGAGGCGGCGATCGGAATCGAACCGATGAATAAAGCTTTTGCAGAGCTCTGCCTTACCACTTGGCTACGCCGCCGAATTTTTAAGGATTTAAGAACAAAGGCGGAAGGATGAAATCTACTTTCGGCGGTGAAAGTTTGCACTTTCGATAATTCATCCTTCCGCCTTACATCCTGTGATATTAATGGAGCGGGAAACGAGATTCGAACTCGCGACTTCGACCTTGGCAAGGTCGCGCTCTACCACTGAGCTATTCCCGCTAGCAAATGATAATTCTACCTTTTGGGAAAAATTTGTCAAGTCGGTAAAAATTAATTTTAGATTCAAAAAACTATATTTAATTGCTGACCGTTAAATCCTTGATAAACGACCAATCTCCGCTCGGGCTGATTTTAATATTATTGATGCGTTTTGTCGCGACAGCCATATTCGAAGGATACCAGAGCGGGAAAAGCGGCAGGTCGCGGCTGATGATTTCCTGCGCTTTCGCGTAAAGCTCTCGGGCTTTGCCGCGGTCCGTTTCGTTATAAGCCTGCTCGATGACGGCGTCGAATTCCGGATTGCTGTAGCGGCTGCGGTTGCAGCAGGAAACTTTCGTTTTTTCGCTCGGAATTTTCGCCGTGCTGAACAAATCGCGGAAAAATATCGGATCCTGATTTCCGCCGACCCAGATTGCGGTGTTCATTTGAAATTGTCCGCGCGAAAGCTGCTCGCGCAAAACATTCGATTCAAGCGGAACGATTTCCACATTCAAACCGGCTTCGATAAGAGCGTTCTGGATAACCTGAGAATACTGGTTGACGGCTAATTGACCGGCTGAAAGGCTGAATTTTATCAATTCATTTTTATAACCGCTTTCCCGCAGAAGTTGTTTCGCTTTCTCCGGATCATAGTTATACTGCGTTCCCGTCGTATAAGCCCAGGATTCCACGGGCAAAATCGAATAAGCTATCGTCGCCTGTCCGTATAAAAGCTCGTTGATAATCTTTTCGCGGTTGATCGCGTGGGCGATTGCCTGGCGAATTTTCACGTTGCTGATAATCGGCGATTGCGTGTTAAATCCTATGTATTGAATGTTCGAACCTTTAAATCGTTCGACTTTCAAGTTCGGATTTTGTTCGAGCGACTTTAAGGTGTCGGGCGCCAGATTCGTCGGGATCGGCGCGATGTCTACGTTTCCGCTTTGCAGCTCGGCTTGCAGAGAGTTGGCGTCGGAGACGGTCTTGACGCGCAGTTTTTGAATCTTCGGCGCGCCTTCCCAATAGTCCGGGTTGCCCTGAAGCTCGACGATATTTTGCGATTGATCGAAATTTACGAATTTAAATGCGCCCGAACCGATCGGCGCGGTTTTCTGATTGGCGGCGGTTCCTTCGGGAATTATCGGAATCGTTACAAGGTTTGATAAAAGCTGATTTTTCAGAGCCGGTCGGCTAATTTGAAAAACGATCGTTTTATCGTTCGGCGTTTCGATGGCGGTAATATGCGGCTCTTTTTTATCGGCAACGGTGTCGAAAAAAGCGCCCGATTTGAACCCGCCCGATTTGAATAATTCGTCGAACGTGTATTTTACGTCGGCGGCGGTCAGTTTTTTGCCGTTGTGAAATTTCACTTCGTCGTGCAGGACAAATGTAACGGCTTTGCCGTCGGGCGAAGTTTGAATTTCTTTCGCGAGTTCGCCGACATAATCGAAATTCTCGTTTTTTCTAACCAGCGAATTGAACATCAATGTGCGAACGCGGTCGGCGGCGGCGTCGGAAGCCGTCGAAGTTAATGTGTCGAGCGTTGAAAATTTTTCGGAAAGAGCGACCGTTACGTATTCGTTATTTCTTTCACGACAAGAAACGGTAAAAATAAAACTAATGATAAGCAGGGCGAAAAAAAAGCGGCGCAAAATATTATCCTCCGTGATTGTGTTTAACTTTTTTGTCTAATTCGGCAATCTCTGTCGAAAGACTTTGTAGCTGCGAAAGGTCAAATGGAAGAGGGTCGATTATTAAGTTTTTGACTTTGTGTATTCTGATAAGCGATTCGTCGATTCGCTGTTCGGTGATTTCCCCGTCGGCTACCGCCTGATTTACGGCGGCGAAGCCTTCACGGATATTGTCCGTATTGGCGCAGATCGAAAGCATATCTTCTCCGGCTAAGATGGCTAATTTGCACGCTTCGCCGATTCCGTAGTTTTTTAAGATCGCGCCCATTTCCAGATCGTCGGTCAAAACCAAACCGCCGAATCCGAGCTGGTCGCGCAGAAGCTTCGTGACGAAATTATAGCTGAGAGATGAACGCAGAAGCCTGCCTTTCTGGTCCGATTCCTGCAAATCCGTCTGCGGGTACGCGGCATGCGCCATCATGACGACATGTGCGCCGCCGATTTTTATAAACTGCCTGTAAGCGAATAAATCGGTGTTGAAAAACTCGGTTTCCGAAACGAAAACAGACGGCAGAGCTTCGTGCGAATCGATGACGGAAGCGCCGAGACCCGGAAAATGCTTCAAACAGCCGAGAATGCCGTTTTCCTGAAGGCTGAGCAAATAACCCTCGGTCAAATCGTAGGATTCTTCGGGCGTTATTCCGAAAGCCCTCGAATAAAGCCCGTTTGAATAACGGCTGCGTTTTTCGTCTATAACATCGACGACCGGCGCAAAGTTCATATTAAATCCCAGAAGACGAAGAATCTGCGCCGTAATTCGCGCGAGGTTCTCGGCTTGCTCGATGGTTTTAATGGAATTTGCGGCAGGCATCGGCGTAATCAGCCTGCGCAGCCGATCAACCAACCCGCCTTCCTGATCGATACTCAAAAACGGTTCGACGGGCAGCTTTTCGCGTATGCTTTCGATTAACAAACGCGTTTGTTCGAGCTCCAGGATATTGCGTGCAAAAAGGCAAATTCCGCCCGGGGAAATTTCTTCCAGTATGCGCCTGGTGCTCGCGTCAATTTGCGGTCCGGGAATCCCTATGAAAAACAATTGCCCGATTTTTTGCTCAAGAGGGAGAGAGAGCAGATTATTTAGATCCATATTAAAAAAACTTGTCGAATTTTATCAAAGTTGAAGTGCTTTATAAAGTGTCAGCACGCAGACAGTTAAAGTAAATTATAACCTCTATTTAATAACTTTTTTTTAAATTAGCTTTTCGCCCGGGTTATTGTACATACTTCGCCGCCGGAAAGTATGAAATTACAAAGATAACAAAATTAGAATCCAAAAACGAAAAAAAAATATTTGCCGGTGAATTCAGTTCTTGTTTTTCGCTAAGTTTATAGCGAAGCGTAAAACAAGATTGTATAAAAAGCAGCAAGTAAAAAGTTTTGAAAAAAAAGACCTGTTCGCTGAAAATTTACTGAAAATCGAAATTTAGATGCCGGAATTTAAACAATTCTATTTTTTAAATTCCGAAGATAATTCCTGGCTTCTTCAGGCGAAAGATTCTCGACGTCGGTTTCGCGCAGATCATCGAGAACGTTTTCGTTTGTAATCGCGAAAAGCGAAAATTGCGCAGCCAGCTTGCTTTTGCCATGGCTGCCGACGGCGGTTTCCAAGCCGTTTTTGTTTTGCTGCCTGTCGGAAAACACCGCCAGCTCGTATTTTTCAAGTTTCGCGAGAACGTCCTTTGCGCGCTCGATAACTTTCTGCGGCAGACCGGCTAGTTTCGCAACGGCTATTCCGTAAGATTTTGAAGCTTTGCCTTTAATTAATTTATGCAGAAAGACGACTTCGCCGTTTTTTTCGGTCGCGGAAATCTGATAATTTTTAGCGCCGGGAAGATTTTCAGCCAGTTCCGTCAGCTCGTGATAATGCGTGGCGAAAAGCGTCTTGGCTGAGTGTTCCGGTGAATTGTGAAGATATTCGGAAACCGCCCACGCGATCGAAAGCCCGTCAAAAGTCGAAGTTCCGCGTCCGATTTCGTCGAGCAGGATAAGGCTTCGCGGCGTCGCGTTGTGTAAAATCGTCGCCGTTTCGGTCATTTCAACCATAAAGGTCGAGCGACCGGAAGCAAGATCGTCGGAAGCGCCGACGCGTGTCCAGATTCTGTCTATAATCGGAAGCCTCGCCGAATCCGCCGGTACGAAAGAACCGATTTGGGCGAGAATCTGAATGATCGCGACCTGCCGCAGAATCGTAGATTTTCCGCCCATATTCGCGCCCGTTATAATCAAAAGCCGGTCGGTCGAATTGTTCATATAAAGATCGTTCGGGACGAACGATGCGCCGGAAAACTTTTCGACAATCGGATGCCTGCCGTTTTTTACGTCGATTTCGTCGCCGTCGTGAAGCGTCGGGCAGACGAAATTATAACGCGTCGCGGCTTCGGCTAAAGAAGTTAGCGCGTCGAGAGTGGCTAAGGCGCGGGCAGTCGATTGCAGTTTCAAGGTTTCTTCGCGAACCTGACCCCGAATGGTTTTAAAAAGGTCGATTTCTATCTCGATAATTCTTTCTTCCGCGCCGAGAATTTTCCGTTCCCATTCCTTTAACTGCGGCGTCGTGTAGCGCTCGGCGTTGGTTAGAGTTTGCCGCCGCTCGTAATCGTCCGGAACGCGAGAAACGTTGCCTTTCGAAATTTCGATGTAATAACCGAAAACGTTATTAAACCTCACTTTCAGATTGGAAATCCCGGTGCGGATTTTTTCGCTTTCCTCAAAGCCGGCGACGATTTGTTTGGCGGTGCGCGAAATGTCGCGCAGCTCGTCGAGCTCCGCGTTAAAGCCCGAACGAATAATGCCGCCTTCGGTTAAATTGACGGGCGGTTCGTCCGAAATAGCCTCGGAAATTAAACGCGTAATTTCCGGCAGCTCAAAGATGTTTTCCGTCAGAACCTGCAATAAAAGCGATTGCGCGTCGGACAGAGCGTGATTTATTTTCGGGGTTTGAGCGATTGAATTATTGAGCGCGAGCAAATCGCGCGGCGTCGCCGTGCCGAGATTTAATCTTCCGATCAAACGTTCGAGATCGGAAACCTCCTTTAAAAGGAAACGAATCTTATCGCGCAGAATCGTGTCGGTCAATTCGTCAACCGCCGCCTGCCTCGTTTGAATTTCGGCTCTTTTTATCGAAGGTCGCAAAATCCAGGAGCGCAAAAGGCGTCCGCCCATCCCGGTTATTGTTTCGTCTATAACGCCGATTACGGTTTTTTTGTTTTTTTCGCCTTTCGATTCGATTACTTCGAGATTTTTCAGAGTTATCGCGTCCAAAACCATGTAATCGTTTGTTTCGTAATAAGTAAGCTCCGTAATATGTTCGGCTGAAGCTTTCTGCGTTTCGCGCGCGTAATTAAGACAGGCTCCGGCGGCGCGGATGGCTTCGGTTTTGCCTTCAATGCCGAAAGCCGAAAGGTGATTGACGTTTAATTGTCTTTTCAAAAGGCTTTCCCCGTCTTCGGCGTGAAACAGCCAATCGTCGAGCGGCGTTAAGGTCGAAGTGAATTTGTTTGAGAACGAAGGGGAAATGGAAACGACGTTTTGTAAATTCGGCTGTGTTTGTCTTGTCGAATTGGAAAAGGTTTGTTCGACGAGTTTTTGCAGAAAGCCGGGGTACAAAAGCTCTCGCGGCGCAAAACTTTCAATTATTGAGCAAACCTCAGACCATGATTTCGCACCTGAAACCTGCGTTGTGAAAAATTCTCCGGTTGATAATTCGAGAAACGCCGCGCCGAAATCATCGCCGCTTCCGCAAATCGATGCGAGATAAACGGATTCTTTCGATTCGATCAGCTGCGGATCAACCGAAGTTCCGGGAGTTATAACGCGGACGACTTCGCGTTTAACGAGCTTGACGCCTTTTCCCGCCTCTTCGGTCTGCTCGCAGATCGCGACGCGATAACCTTTTTTTACGAGCCGAGCGATATAGTTAGCCGCCGCGTGATGCGGAACGCCGCACATCGGAACCGGGTTGGGCGAATCTTTGTGGCGCGCGGTCAGCGTGATTTCGAGTTCGCGGGCGCCCGTGACGGCATCCTCGTTGAAAAGCTCGTAAAAATCTCCGAGACGGAAAAACAGAAGCGTGCCGGGATACTGTTTCTTTATTTCTAAATACTGCCGAAGCATCGGCGTCGCATTTTGCATAGGGCGTAAAAGGTTTGAATTTGCTGAAAATTTTATATGAAAAAGGATAACTTCAAAAATACACTTTTTCAAAGTTAAAAAC
Source organism: Acidobacteriota bacterium (assembly GCA_025463125.1). Classification (GTDB taxonomy): domain Bacteria; phylum Acidobacteriota; class Blastocatellia; order Pyrinomonadales; family Pyrinomonadaceae; genus SXVE01. The sequence continues at coordinate 10,987 of JAOAPX010000143.1, forward strand.
ATTTGCTAAAATGATGATTTTTGAGTAAGTTGTAATATATACTCAGGTTATTAAATTATCTGCAAACTTTTCCGAATTAAACGTAATCATAAAGTTGAAATTCCTTCCTGACCGGTGAAATAAATTTGTGGAGTGAAACTATGAAAGCAGTAAAAAAACTTTTGGCATTTTGTGCCGTGTTATTTTTGGCGAATGTCGCATTCGTCGCGGCGCAGGAAAAATCGGCGGAAAAGCCGTCTGATAAAATTGAAAACGTCAAAAAACCGGCGGAAAATCCCGCGGGTAATCAGGTTTCGATTTCAGAAATTGCCGCAAGCGGCGCGCCGAATCCTTACAAAAACCAGGTTGGCGATAAATATCGCCTCGGTTTTCAGGATACGGTTGAAATTCAGGTTTTCCGTCACCCGGAACTTTCACAGGTCGTAAACATCAACCCGGACGGAACGATCAGAATGCCGCGAATAGATCAGCCGATCGTCGCCGTTTGCAAAACCGAAAGGGAATTAGGCGATTCGATTACTTCTTATTACAAAACTTATCTGAAAAACCCGTTTGTAACGGTGCGCGCCGTCGAGCAGCGCTCACAGCCTTTCGCCGTTGTCGGAGCGGTTAAAAAAGCCGGAAGCTTTTACTTAAACAGAAAAATTCGCCTTCTCGAGCTCCTGGCTTTTGCAGGCGGACCGGATGTCGAATTTGCCGGTTCGAAAATTCAAATCGCGCGAGTCGGAAACGCCAGCGGCTGCACGGAAAATTCCGCAGAAGCTTCGGCGGATGATCTCCAGTTTATCGGTTTTAATCTGAACGACGTCTTAAAAGGCAAAGAGAACCCTTGGATGGAGCCGGGCGATATCGTCTCGGTTTTGATTGCCGAAGAAGCTTACGTTGTCGGCAACGTTTTAAAGCCGACAAAGGTCACGCTGAACGAGCCGAGAACATTAACGCAGGCTCTCGCGATCGCGGGCGGCACGGATTCGACGGCGAACACCAGCAAAGTTATCATTCAAAGACAGGAAGCAAACGGCGTAAAAAAAGAATTGCTTTTCGATTTAAAGGATATTCGCGATCGAAAAATTCCTGATCCGCAATTACAGGCAAATGATATCGTCCAGGTTTCAAACGATAAAATGAAAAGTATAATGGACGGGGTAAAAAATATCTTCAAAAGCAGCGTTCCAACCTTAATCAGAGGATATTAAGATATCCGCGTTTTTATATGAAAGAAAGTCGCGAAATAGTTCAAAAGCACATCACCGAAACCCTCGATCTCGAACGCCAGTTTGAACCGCAAGTAGTTGCAAACAGCGGCAGGTATCCGGCGTACAGGGAAATCAACAGCGCTGAAGGTCTCCAGCTGATCGATTACTGGCGAGCCATTCGCAAAAGGCTCTGGCTGGTAATCGGCATCACGGTTTTGATAACCACGCTGGCGGCTATCTATGTTGCGCGAAAGCCTAATATTTATATGGCGATCGGAACCGTTCAGGTTGATTCGGAGCAGGCAAATCCCGATCTCGTTTCAAGCGATCGCCGCATGAACGCCCAGACCGATCTTTCGTATTTTAATACGCAGCTTCAGCTTTTAACGAGCGAAACTCTTCTGCGCAGGGTCATAAAAGAACACAGTCTCGACAGTAATAAAGAATTTCAGCTCGCCAAATCCGAAGAATCGGTTTCCGCCTGGCAATCGATGCTGAAAGCCGTGGGGCTTGCCGGATCAAGCAGGAAAAAACAAGAAAAAGGCATCGGAGAAGTGTCGCCGGCGGCGACTTCAAGTCTCGCTTCTTCGGAAGAAATCGCCGAAGCAATTCGTCTCGCCCCGTACGTTTCGATAATTCAAAAGAGTTTGAGCGTCGAACCGGTGCGCGAAGGACGCGCGACGGTCAAAGATACCCGTTTGATTTCGGTTTCTTACAGGCATTCGGACCCGGAGCTCGCGGCTTTTATCGTAAACGGGATTATCGAAACCTTCAGCAAATCAAATCAGGAAAAACGAACCGGAACAAACCGAAAGACCAGCGATTTTCTCGATGAAAGAATCGCCAACCT
>JAOAPX010000112.1 GCA_025463125.1 Acidobacteriota bacterium
ATATACGCCTGACGGACGATTCGGTCAGCCGGTTTGCCGGAGCTCTCGACGAGTATCAAAAACGGATGGCGGCATGAAGCGGTATGGCAATTTATCGATGCCCCTCGGATACCCCTCCGATGCCCCTCCGAAACGCTGACGAGACTCTATTCAGACCATATGCCGATCGGGAAAGCCGCGCGAAAAATGCTCTGGAACGCCGATGTTTACAGGCAAACAGAACGCAGACGGCAGACAGGTAAAAAATAAAGCGTAGTTCTCTTAATCCGCGGGTCGCTGGTTCGATACCAGCACGACCCACCAAATGTTTTCAATGATTTAAGGACACTCTGTTGGTGTCCTTAAATCATTTTGTATGACAAATGTGTGCCACCGTAAAAAACCTAACAAACTGTTTCACAAATGACTCTTTTTGAGATTGCTACATTTAGAAATGTAGGATTGCAATGAGTAACACAGTTAATAATCAACTTGTTAATCTTTTAGAACATCAACGAAATAATGGAAATACTTTCGATTGTGTGAATGAGCTGACAAATTCATTCGAAAGTGAAAACATAGTTATACCGTTAAAGCAAGCGTTTGATATTTATTCGGTTCGTTCACGAATAAACGCGCGTAAAGGCGGACGTATCAAAGGTTATGAAATGCTTCTTCCAGCATTAGAGCAAACGAGTGTTTCAAATGTAAGGATAATTAGGTTGGTTTCTGAAACTAAAAATTATCTTGTTTTTACAGACGAAGAATACTCTCATTTGTTCGGCGTTCTTAATATTCCCAAGAAACAAAAAGATTGATTTAATAAATGAGTCAAAACCGCCGCTTAATAGACTATCAAAAACGACGGATTTTAAGACAGATTTTTGCTTTTTTATGCATTTACTAAGAATCATTTTTCTAATAACTATTGTTTCTTGTATCTGTAGTTGTGATAAGCAAAGGATTCAGGGGAATGAAATTTCACATAACGGCACTTCACAACAAATGCCACAGATTCAAGATGTTAGTGACAAGAATATTTTCGCTATGTCAGAACCGTTAATTGAATTGGAAAGGACAAATGGTGAGTGCTTTGATCTATGCCCCATTTACAAAGTATCAATTTCTTCTGACGGTGAAGTTGTTTTTGAAGGAAAGCAGAATGTTAAGAATTTGGGCATTGTCAAAAGTAAATTGCCTGAGGTGAAACTAAAAGAATTGATTGCCAGTTTCAAAGATGCAAATTTCTTCAAATTATCAGATAGATATATTCAGGGAAGCGAATGTGTTGAGCTATGGTCTGATTCTCCTACAGTACGCATATACTACAGAAGCGAAAACCTATCAAAAACGATTTATCATTATCAAGGATGCCAAGGAAGCGAAGAGTTAAAAAGGCTTTTTAAGTTAGAAATTACAATAGAAAAGATCGTTAACACCAAACAATGGGTTGGCTTTTAACCTTTACAGTGTCATATGGCGGAGACTTTTCATAACAAGTCAAACATGCTGGTTTTCCAGATTCATTTGCTTGAATTATATATTTAAACAGAATTTGCAAACATTCAGAGTTCTGATCTAAGTAAATTTTATCTAGACAAGCATTCTTCTATAGTTTTCGCGGTTTTTCGATTGGCTGAAGGATTTCCGCAAGATTTTAAGTGAGAGTAACCGATTTGAACTACTAATATGTTTTTTTCTAAAACGCTTTTTATGTATTTACGGTTATAACTGCAGGGGACTTCGCGGACATCGAGAACTACACCGACACTGGCGTTCAATAAGGTTTGAGTATAAAGCTCTAGGCTGAGCCCTTTGGTGGGGTTTTAATCCCAAAGAAAATAAAAATTGAGAAAAAAGCAACTCCTGTCGGAAACTCTCCAATAACCGGTTTTTCAAACATTGAAATCATTGACTTTAAGCTAAACCCGAAACTTGATGAGAAAATCTTTGAAATAAAGTAGCCGAATGCAGTTGCTCTGCCTAAAACCCTCAGATTACAATTTCTTTGGTTGATATTCTTAAGCTTTTTTTCGCTGTTTGCTCTAAGTATCGAAATCGAGCCCGGGAAGAAAAACCTGCTTTTAACCTAAACGCGGGAAATTATACTTTAGAAATTCATTCGCCCGGCTTTAAGCTTTTTAGAAAAGACTTTGAAGTAAAAATTAGAAATTAAATCTTTCGGAATATCAATAGTTTCAAGAGATTTCCAAGATTTTTGAGGTTTTCGGACGCCGTAAAGGATGACGCGGTAATGCGACAAATTGATAGTGGTTTTTAACTTTTTTAACTCTCTGCTCATCTTATTGAAAACTCACTCCGGGAATCCGGCTTTTTTCAACAACTCCCGAAAGCGCGTGTCCGGGCGCAGCGGATTCATCAACGGGTCTATTTTCACAAAGCCGATTAATTGGTCGCGTTTTTCGATTGTCTCGTTGAGGGCGGCGAAGGCTTTGTCCTTTTCTCCCGCTTCGGCATACAGAGTGGCGACGATGTACGGAGATAAATTCCCGCGCGCCCGCTCGTCGGCGAATGCCCGCAAAAATCCTTGCCAGCCCCCGCTGGCGAAACTCTCCCGCGCAAAGCGAGACGCTTCGGGCGCGTCTCTTAATTCCTGAACTTTCGCCAGTTCTTCGACCGCCAGAGCATGATTTCCCTTTAAACGATACATATTGGAGAGAAAGTAATGCGTCAGCCAGAAATTGTAATCCAGCTCGAGAGTCCTTTTCATCAGCGCTTCGCTTTCATCAAGCTTTCCTTCATAAAGGAAAACTGCCGTGTAACTCAGGTTAGCGACGGCGGACAGAGGCTCGATCTCCAATGCCCGTTCAAGTTCGGCGCGGGCTTCTTCAAACTTACCGAGCCACAGAAGCCGCAGCCCTTCCCGGCGACGTCCGTCCATGAAATTCGGGTTCAGCTCGACGGCGCGTTTCAGGTGGCTTTCAAAGCCTGCGAAATCGTGGTCTTCGACAAACAAGATCAGTCCTAGCGTCGAATGCGGTTCGGCTAAACCGTTATCCAGCGCGAGCGCCTTCAAAGCCGCCTCCCGCGCTTTCGGAAACGCTTCATGCGCCGGCGTTTTGCCATAGATCGTCAGGAACGAATAGGCTTCGGCAAGCCCCGCGTAAGCCAGAGCGTAGTTCGGATCGAAAGCGACCGCCTGCACGAAATACTCGATGGCTTTCCCCGCGTCTTTCGCCGTGCGCTTGTTGGCAAAGAAACGTCCCTGCAAATAAAATTTGTTAGCCTGCGCGTCGGTCGTGTAATTCTTCGTTACTTTCTGCTCGTCCGCGCCCGACAACTTAGTTTTGAGCCTGCCGGAAACATCTCGGGCGATCTCGCTTTGCAGAGCAACAAGTTCCGAGGATTTTCGCTCATATTTATTACCCCAAAGTGTGTTTTCCGTAGCGGCGTCAATCAGTTCCAACGAGAGCGTTAACCCGTCGCCCCGCTGTAGAATGCGCCCCGTCAGAACAGCTTGTACGTTTAATTCCGACGCGATCTTTTTAAGGTCGATTTCCTTGTCTTTGTAACGAAATACAGACGAACGAGCCTTGACCGAAAGGTTCGGAAGCTGTGAGAGACTGTTGATCAAAGTTTCGGTCATCCCGTCCGAAAGATATTCCATGTCCTGATTGCCGCTCTCGTTGACAAACGGCATCACGGCGATTGATTCGATTTGCTTGCTGACCGGAGTAAAATAACGATAAGCGAAAAATCCGCTGCCTGCGAGAATCAAAATCAACAACCCAAACAGCCGCCATTTCGATTTTGGATTCGGATGCGCGGATTTTGGATTTACCGTTTGTTCGAAGTTTGGTTTGACATTCGTATTGCGCGCTTCAAAATCATCCGGCTGCTCGGACTTCAATTCGCCTGATGAAAGCATTACGGTTGGCGCTTCAATTGATTCACCGGTTTGATTCGTTTCATTTATCGGCAAACCGATATGCCGAATCAGATTTTGAAAACGCGAGTCGCCGCGCAGAGGGTCGAAAACAGGCGCGACATTGATGAAAACCATTTCAACGTTCTTTTCCGCCCAAGCCCGCTCAAGAAATTCAAACGCCTTTTCCTTCTCGTTCAAACCGACATAAATCTTGGCGACGCTGTATGGCGAAACGTATTTACGCTCGGACAAACCAAGCAGCTCGCCAAGCAGTTTTTCCGCTTCACTCCGGTTTCCCGAAACCGCGTAAGCGTGTGCCAGCGAAGCAAGCGAAACGATTGAACGATTCGAGTAGTCGCAAGCGGTTTGAAACGCTTTGATTGCCCGTTCGTAATCGCTCTTCTGAACGTAAGACATACCGAGAAGTTGATGTGTCAAAGGAAATGCCATAGCCAGTTCCAATGCTTTTTTAAGCTCACTGATCGCATCATCAAAGCGACGGGCATAATGCAGAACATATCCCATGCACGCGGCGCAGGTGGCTGAGAGCGGGTCGAGTTCCTGACCGCGCCGAATCTCGGCAATCGCTTTTTCGTGTTCCCCCAAAGCGGACAAAAACATACCGTAATAAAAATGCCAGTTCGGATCCGATACACTCGATTCAAAACTTTTCTCGTAGGCTTCTTCCGCCCCTTTTACGTCATAGCTTTTTTCTTTAACGTGAGCCAATGCCGCCCATGCGTCACCGAGCGACGGGTCAATCTCAAGAGCCTTCTCGGCTGCCGCCTTCGCCTTTGGAAGCGATTCCTGCGGAGAAAGTATTCCGGTCGTCGCGTCGGGTATATCGAGAAAAAAGTAGGCGTCTGAAATTCCCACGTAAGCCATCGCGTATTCCGGGTCAACAGCTATCGCCTGCTCATATAATCCGATGGCTTTTTCAATTCCTTCAACCGTGAACTTATTCGAGAAAAAACGTCCTTTCAGGTAGAGCTGATAGGCTTCCGAGTTTTCAGTTCCCCGTTTAATCAACCCCGCTTTTTCATCGCCGAATAATTTCACTTTCAGCGCGTCAATTACTGCCAGAGTGATTTCGTCCTGCAGGTCGAAAAGGTCCCGCATCTCGCGATCGTATCTCTCAGACCAGAGATGATAACCGTCCGAAGCGTTGACAATCTGAACCGTGATTCTTAATTTGTTACCGGATTTTATGACACTGCCTTCGAGAATCGTTTTGACATTCAGCGCTTGTCCGATTTCGCCGGCATCGACGTTTTTATTTTTGAATGAAAAAGCCGATGTTCGCGCCGCGACGCGCAAATCTTCAATCTTCGCCAGCGCGTTAAGTAATTCTTCAGCCAAACCGTCGCAGAAATATTCGTTGTCTTCATCCGCGCTCATATTCGTGAACGGCAGCACGGCGATTGAGTTTCGCGTTTCATTTTCGGAGGTTGCGGTTGATTTGAGGAATTGCGTTTTCGGTTCGGCAAGATTGAGGTCGAAATTATGTCCGAGTCGGCTTTGGATTTCCAATTCCTGTTGGACTTCTTTCAGATCGTCCAGTAAATCCTTCGCCGTTTGGTAACGCTTTTGCTTGTCCTTCCTCAAAGTCTTCCGCACAATCGCGGCGAGTTCCGGCGGAATATTTTCCAAAGGTTTCGCCTCTTTCATCAATACGGCGGCTATAATATCGCCGACTGTTTCACCCGCAAACGGCGAACTGCTCGCCAGCATTTCGTAAAACACCACGCCGAAACTGAAAATATCCGTTTGATGGTCAACCTCCACGCCGCGCGCCTGTTCCGGCGACATATAGTTCGGCGTGCCGATAATCATTCCCGCTTGCGTCTGCGCTTGAATGGCGGTAGGGGCTTGCGAGTCTGTCGTCGGGGTTGCGGAAAGTTTGGCAATGCCGAAATCGAGAATCTTCGCTAAACCATTTGAGCGAACCATCACATTGTCTGGCTTAATATCCCGGTGAACGATTCCCGCCGAGTGCGCTTCTTTGAGTGCTGAAGCAATTTGAATCGCAATCTCTAACGCCGCTTTGTAATCGAGCGGATTCGTTTCGGCATAATCGGTTAAAGTTTTGCCGTCAATATATTCGGTGGCGATATAATGTATTCCGCCCGCTTCGCCGATCTCATGGATAGTAATAATGTTCGGATGATTTAACGCCGAGGCGGATTTTGCTTCACGCACGAAACGGCTCATCCGGTCGGCATCTTTGGCAAATTCCGGCGGCAAAATCTTAAGCGCGACCCGTCGGTCGAGTTTGGAATCCTCAGCCAAAAACACTTCGCCCATCCCGCCCGCGCCAAGTTGCCGGATGATTTCGTAATGCCCGAGTTTTGTTCCTTTCTCTATTTTCATTTCTTTAAACTCCGCAACGCGAATTCAGTATCACGGTCGGAGGCGCGAGTTTTGAATTGCCGCAGAGAATCTCGATGGAAAATTTATTTCCGTCAGTTTCTCTTAAAGTCACCCGGGAAATCGCATAAATCGCCGAACATTAAAGTGTTCGCCGCGAGTTTTTTGCTTCAGGCTAACTCTTTACGTAAAACCCCGGCAGCAAAATCAACTTCTTTCCCGGTGTTGAAGATGTGCGTGCAGAATCTTATGCCGTTAAATCCGAATTCCTTGTGCGTGGCGCGGATACTTAATTTATGCTTTTCAAAAAGCATTTTTACAAAAGCGACTCGGTCCACCTCATCCGGCAAAACGCAGGCGAGCATCGGCGAAACAAGCGGCTGTCCGGGCTGAGGGCTGACGATTTTTATACTTTTTATGTCCTTGAGCTTTTCATACAGTCTGTTTCGAAGCGACAAATTATGTTCTTCGACTTTACTAATGCCGACCGATTCGAGATATTCGATAGCCTTCGCCAAACCAAGAATACAGGCTAAGTTGACGACTCCGTTTCCGTTATTATAAGTATTGTAAGATTCGTCAAACTGCATCGGGCGAATAACATCCTGGGCATCTTTCGACAAATAAAGCAGACCGGTTCCTTTCGGTCCCATCAGCCATTTATGCCCGCTCGTCGCGTAAGCGTGACAGCCCAGCTCTTTGACGTTAACCTTAATCGCACCGGCTGCCTGTGCGCCGTCAACGATGCAAAGAATGCCTTTTGAGCGGGCTAGAGCAGAGATTTCGGCAATCGGCATCCGCAGCCCGTTGGACGAGAATACGTGACTTACGCTGATCAGCCGGGTTTTCTCCGTAAAGGCTTTTTTTATGCGGTCCAAGACGGCTCCGGCGTCGTTTTCACCATTTGGAACGGCAACGGTATCAATCACCGCGCCGTAGTATTTAGCGTAATATTTCCAGCACGACAAGCCTCCGCCATGCTCCTGGTCGGTAATCAGGATTCGATCTCCCGCCTTTAATCGTACCCCTTGGGCGACGGCATTCATTCCGTTCGTTGTGCTGGAGGTAATCAACATTTCACTCAAATCGCAGCCGAGAAATCGCGCGGCGACGGTTCTTGTTTTTTCGGCTAAACTTTCCGCGCCCCATCCCCCGTAAGACTTTACGGGAAATGATTCCAGTTCTTCCCACATCTTCATAGATTCACGGACGGTTTCGCGGCGGCACGGACCTATTGTGCCGGTATTTAAGTAAGTAAGATTTTCGGCAAAAAGATATTCGCTTTTGTTTTCTGAAGAGGAAAGCAATGAATTTGTTCGACCTTGGACGGCGGAAAAAGGAGCGGTCGAATTTACGAAAACGCCGCCGGCAGCGCTCGCCGCAGCAGTGCTTAAAAACTTTCTCCTGTTATATTTACCTGATTTCATAGTTACTCCTTTTATTGTGTCTTTTTCCAATATCATTTCTTCAAATCCGCCGTCCAATTTAAAATCACGGTCGGGGGCTGCGCTTTCGAGTCGCCGACGAGCGTTCCGACGAGAAATCTGTTCCCGTCGGGCGAAACGTCGTATTCGTGAAAACCCAGGACCTGCGCCAGCATTCGAGTTTTGAAGAGCGGTTTGGGTGCGGCGAACTCAAACTCAGCCGCGCCACTCTTCACCGCTGACGACATCAACGAGGCGTCGGCGGCGACATAAAAGAGTTCACTGCCGTCGCGCCTCCAGGCGGGCAACACGCCGCCGGAGGTCGAGACGCGCTTTTTATCCGCGCCGAGTTTGCCGCCGTCCGCTGAAAATGACTGGACGTAGATTTCGTAACTGCCGGTCTCATCCGACGCGTAGGCAAGCCAGCGTCCGTCCGGCGAAAGATGCGGACTCGTTTCGTCAAACGGCGAATTCAGTAACAGATACTCACGTCTCTCACCCGACATCGGCAGCGCCCACACGTCGCGCCGCGTCCTTACTCCACGGCGCAGGAAAATAATGAAACGACCGTCGGGCGACCAGTCGGCGGCAAAGTTCGCTCCCGGAACAAGAGCTTCAGCTTCACCTGAGCCGTTGGCGGCATTCATCGACAGACCACTGCCCGCCGTGTACGCGAGGCGGCTGCCGTCCGGCGACCAAATCGGAATTTGACTGAAGGTCGAAGTGATCCTCAGTCCCGTGCCTTTTTCCAGATCGATCACCCACAGATTATAATCACGCTTTACCACGAGGCGTTTCCCGTCCGGTGAAATGTGCGGGTCCTGACCGATGTTGACCTTCGCGGGACCGTCAACCGCGCCCGACTGCCGACCTTCGCGGTCGAACCAGACGAGCTGATAATCGCGCTGCCACTTCCCCTGCCAAACAAGCGCTCCATTGTCCGAAACGGAAAACCGCCGGGTGCCGAGTTCGTTCGCCTGTCCGGTAACGATCGGAATCGCATCGCCCGCGAGCGCGAGTTTGGCGGCGTCAAAAGCTTGCGCGACGAGCGCATCGTTGCGAACAAAAAACAGGTAGCCCGGCGGCGCATAAAAGAGTGGCGATTCGTCCTGCAAAATTTGTTTGATTTCCGGTGAATCGAGCGAGCCTGCCCAAATGCCTTTCTGCTGCCGCTGGAAAAGGAATTGACGATCATCGGGCAGGAAGTAAGGATAACGATGACTTTCACCAATATTATCTTCGGTCTTCATCGCCACGGGTTGCGGCTCGCCGCCCTGCGCCGAGACTTGAACGAGAGCCGAGCGGTAATCGGGCGCGAAGACGATGATGCCGTCTTTGTTCCACGTGCCGCCGACCAGACGGGCGGCGTCGCAAAGCACCTGCGAGTTTGCGCCTGTCAAATCGGAGCGTTTGAGTTTGCCGTTCGAGCCGTAGGCGATTGATCGGCTGTCGGGCGACCAGAAAGGCTCCAGCGCATTCTCGGAACCGGGCAAAAGTTTCGCTTCAGTCGCATTGAGGTTGCGAACGTAAAGCATATTCTTCACATCAGCCGAGGTCGCGGTGAAAGCTATCTTCTGACCGTCAGGCGAAATGACAGCCGCGTCCGGCAGCGTGTCATTAAAGGCTAGTTCCGGCGGCGGAACGAAATAAAGCCGCACGGCGCGTGTCTCGTTTGAAGGGCGGCTTGAAAAATACAATATGCCCAGTGCCGGCAGAGCGAAAGCCAACACGCCCGCAATAACCCACGCCAGCCAATTGCGACGCGCCGGCGGTTTTATTTTCCCATCAATCAACGCATTCGCGTTTGTCGTCAGATTATTTCCCGATGACACGCTCTGCGCGGACAAGGCTTCGAGGGCGAAGCATAAATCGTGTGCCGAATGGAAACGATGCTCCGTTTTCTTTTCCAGACACCGCCTCATAATTTTTTCGAGCGCGGGCGAGATTTTCTTCGCGCCGTCGCCGTCAAATTCAGGTGCGTCCGTCTTTAAAATCGCGTTCAGCGTTTCGACCATCGAATCGCCCGCGAACGGTTTTTTACCGCTCAGCATTTCATAGAGAATCACGCCGAAAGAAAAAATGTCCGAACGATGGTCAGCCGCCAGTCCACGCACCTGCTCCGGCGACATATAACCGATTGTTCCCATCACCACGCCGGGATTTGTGAGCGGTTTTCTGGTTTCGTCTTCCGAACCGGCGCCGCCGTCAAGCGCCGCAGGCTTTAATTTCGCCAAGCCGAAATCGAGAATCTTTACGCGGTCGTCTTTGGTAATGAAAATATTTTCCGGCTTCAAATCACGATGAACGATGCCGCGTTCGTGCGCCGCCGAAAGCCCGGCGACAATCTGGCAGGCGTATTCAATTGCCTTGCGCTGCGAAATCGCGCCGTCATTCAGATGCCCGCGCAGTTCATCGCCCTCCAGAAATTCCATCACGATAAAAGCCGCGCCTTCGTTCTCGCCGATGTCATAAACCGTCAGAATATTCGGATGATTGAGCGCCGAAGTCGCTCTGGCTTCCTGCTCAAACCGGCGCACGCGGTCTTCGTCCGCCGCAAAATCAGCAGGCAGGAGTTTGAGCGCGACTTTGCGGTCGAGCCGCGTATCCTCAGCCAGATAAACCTCGCCCATTCCGCCCGCCCCAATCTTCGAGACGATGCGGTAGTGCGATAAATTTGTGTTGGTCAACGGCTCTTTCATTCGTTCATCAATTTACTCAAGGAAAGCCGACTTTTCTCAACAATTCCTGAAAGCGTAGGTTGTTGCGCAACGGGTCGAGGCGTGGGTCAACTTTGAGATACATCTGAAAGGCTTCGCGTTTTTCGTAAGACTTTTCGAGTTCGGCAAACGCTTTATCCTTTTCGCCGAGTTCAGCCAAATAAACTGCCGCAATATATGATGGCAGGCTTGGCGGTCGTTCTTCTCCAGTCACTCCTTGCAAATAACCTTTCCATCCGGCTTTTGCAAAAACTTCCCGGCTTCTTGCCGCAACTTGATACTCGCCCAGTAGTTCTTGATATTTAGCAAATTCTTCAACGGACTCCATATAATTTTCTTTTGCCCAATAGGCATTGCTGAGACTGCGATGCGCCGACGCAAAATCGGCATCTAGTTCAAGCGTCTTTTTAACCTGCGCGATAGATTCATCGTATCTGCGGGCGAAGAATAAGGCTTCTCCGTACATCCGGTTGATAATTAGCGAGAGCGGGTCAATCTCTAACGCCCGCCGGAATTCGGCAAATGATTCTTCGTGTCTGCCGAGATTCGTAAGCAGCTCGCCGTAATATTGATGAGCGGTTGCGTAATTCGGGTTCAGTTCAAGGGCGCGTTTATATTCACGCTCGGCTCCGACAAAATCGTAATCGTTTGAACCCAAAATTTGACCGAGCGCGGCGTGCGCTTCGGCTAAATCGTTATCGAGCGATAAGGCTTTGAGCGCGGCATCTTTTGCCTTCGGCATCATCTCCAGCGCGGATGCGCCGAAATAGCCGGGAAGCAGGGCGTAAGAATCGGCAAGTCCGGCAAGGGCGAGAGCATAGTTCGGGTCAACGGCAATCGCCTGATTAAAATATTCGATAGATTTTTCTAAATCTTTATTCGTGCGCTTGCTCGCGTAGAAACGTCCCTGCAAATAAAGTTTGTAGGCTTCGGAATTTTCCGTATAATTCTTCGTTAATTTCTGCTCGTCTGCGCCCGATAGTTTTGTTTTCAACTTCTGCGAAACATCTCTGGCAATCTCGCTTTGCAACGAAACTAGATTTGCCATCCGTTTGCTGTAATCAGCTTTCCATAAAACATTTTCCGTTTGTGCATCAATCAACGTGACGTACAAAATCAAATCTTGTCCGCGTTGCACGACTCGCCCATTGAGGACTGCCTGCACGTTTAATTCTTTGCCGACAACTCTTGCATCCGTTTCTTTGCCTTTATAGCGAAACACGGACGAACGCGCCTTTACATTCAAATTTGGCAGTTGCGACAAACTGCTGATCAAAGTTTCGGTCATCCCGTCCGAAAGATATTCCATGTCCTGATTGCCGCTCTCGTTTACAAACGGCATCACGGCGATTGATTCGATTTGCTTGTTTGAGCGCGTGCCGTAACGCCAATAACTGCCAATCCCAAGCGTGGTGACAAGGACAATTACGATAATTCCCGCAATGACCGCGTTCCCGTTTGATGCCGTTTGAGTTTTCGGCGGATTTTCAATTTCAGTTTCCGGTACGACGGCGCTTTTCCCGGTTTTCCTACTTTGATATTTGGTCGGCGCTTCGCCCGGTAAATGATAAAGAAGCGCAGTTTGCGGTTCGTCATTCAAATGCGTCACGCCCTGTATTCTCGTTTTCGGTTCATCGGTCGCGGGACCTTCGAGCAATCTTGCCCCATCATCGAGACAGAAAGAGAGCGAATCGTCCGTATAATCTCGTCTGCATTCGGGGCATCTTTTCATAATAATTTTCCGCAACAATTTATTCGGGCAAATTTAATCGCTTGACTAAATCGGCGAAGCGCGCATCACCGCGCAATGAATCCATAAACGGGTCCGCCTTTAATCGCGGCAAAAACCAATCTTTCTCATGATATGCTTTTTCGAGGTTGGCAAACGCCGCGTCCCTCTCGCCCAACGCGGCGTAGAGAATGGCACCCCAATAATTCGATACGTATCTTGTTTTTTCGGCTTCTTTAAATTTCGCTATCAATGATTCGGCTTTTAGCCGCTGTCCGCTTTTCGCGTAGGCGTAACCCATCTGGGCACTGGACGAAAGTCCTAACTGTAAACTCTTTTCCGAGATCAAAATCGATTCCGCATACATTCCTTTCGCGTTCAGCGTGTGAGACATCCAAATCCGCGCGCCGATATGATTCGGGTCGAGTTCGTAAGTTTTCCTCGCCTGTTCGAGCGCAAAATCAAACTGCCGCGCATACATCAAAACCGCCGCGTAGTTCGCGCCCTGAATCACCGAGAGCGGCTCCAATTCCATCGCCCGTTTCATTTCAGCAATCGCTTCGGCGTGGCGACCGAGCGGGCTGAGATATATCCACCCATAACGATAATGGGTAACCGCCAGATTCGGGTCGAGTTCGAGCGAGCGTTTGAAACAGCGTTCGGCTTCCGCCCATTCCCAGTCATATGTCGCGGCAATTGTTCCCGCTACGTTGTATGCTTCGGGAAGAGCAGGGTCGAGCCGGAGCGCTTCGGCAATCGCCGGCTTAGCCTGCGACATCGCTTCTTTTGGAGACAGATACGGGTAAGACGGCATATTGGCATATGCTTCCGCCACGCCGACAAAGGCAAGCGCAAAATTCGGATCAAGCTTTATCGCCTCGCGGAAAAGCTCAATACTTTTCAAAATATCTTCCTTCGTCCGTTTGGCAAAATGAAAGCGAGCCTTTATGTAAAGCTGGTACGCCTCGTTATTGTCGGTGTATTTCCTGGTCAGTCCCGGCTCGGCGCCGGAAAGCTTGAGCTGCAATTTCTGTGTTATGGTCGCGGCAATTTCGCGCTGGGTCGCTAATAATTCCGACATCTTGCGCTCATACTGCTCGCCCCAAATTACTTTGTCGTTTCGCGCGTCAACGAGTTCGACGCTGATTGTTAAATTATCGCCGCGCTGGGCAATGCGTCCTGACATTACCGCGTCTACGCCCAGTTCCCGGCTGATTATTTGCACGTCGGTTTCCCTGCCTTTGTAACGCAAAACCGAACTAGTCGGGCTGACTTTCAGATTCGGAAGTTGGGAGAGACGATAAATCAGCGTCTCTCCCAAACCGTCAGACAGATATTCGGTGTCTGCGTCAGCGCTTCTGTTTTGAAACGGCAGGACGGCAATTGAATCAATTTGTCCGGTATTGCTTTTGGCGAAGAAACTGAAATATGCAACAGCTGAAATTGTTCCCAGTAGAATAAATCCGGTAATTACCGTCACGAATTTATGACTCTTTGCCTGCGTTACCGCGTATTCCAGGCTCGAAGCGGTCATCACGTTTTGCGTCGCGCGGGCTTCCGCACCTTGCCTTTCTTCGCTTGATTTTGCGGCAAAAACTTGCGTTTCGTTTTCCTCCGGCGCTGACGTTTTGTTTATCTCGCGATTCGGAACGACGGAACGTTCCAGTTCGCCCTGAATGTCTAAGTTTCTTCGCAAGTTTTTTAGATCAATCAGCAAATCGCGTGCCGTCTGATACCGCATCTCTTTGTCTTTGGTTAAGGCTTTGCGGACGATTCGCTGTAATTCGTCAGGAACGCTTTCGAGCAGGAGAGGCTCTTTTTCGAGAATCGAAACTATCGTGTGGTTGATCGTCTCGCCCGTGAACGGGACTTTTCCCGCCAGCATTTCATAAAGTACGATTCCCAGACTCCAAATATCCGTCCGCGCATCGGTTTCTTTTCCGCGAGCCTGTTCGGGCGACATATACAAGACGGTTCCCATTATCATCCCGGGATTCGTTTTGACTAAAGCCTTGGTATCGCCTTCGAGCGAAATATTTTGAGACTTTTTCTTTTCCGTTAGTTTTGCCAACCCGAAATCCAGAACTTTGGCGTAGCCGTCAGCGCGAATCATGATATTTTCCGGCTTTATGTCGCGGTGATTAATACCGGCTTGATGCGCGGCAGCAAGAGCTTCCGAAGTTTGCACGCCGATTTTCAGGATTTGATTGAGCGGCATCGCCGCTTCGTTTGCCGAAAGATGCTCGCGCAAGGTTTTGCCGTCAATAAATTCCGTCGCAATATAATTTTTCCCGTCAACTTCGCCGATTTCATAAACGGTCAAAATATTCGGATGATTCAAGGCGGAAGCCGCTTTCGCTTCCTGAATAAAACGCTTTAATTTATCGGCATCGCGACTGAACTCTTCCTTTAAGAATTTAATCGCAACTTGACGGTCGAGTCGCGTGTCTTCCGCCAGATAGACTTCGCCCATCCCGCCCGCGCCGATTTTTCTCCGGATGCGGTAATGCGACAGATTCGTGTTGGTTTCGAGTTCTTTATTCATACTCTTATAAATTTACTCCGGCAGATTCACCCGTCGCAGCAAATCCTCGCGGCACGTTTTTTTTGCTCAATCCATTTTCGCCGCTTCAACTCGGCGCATTAATTCGTCGAAACGCGGGTCGCCGCGAATATCCTTGTAGGCGGGAATAACCGGGTAATAAGGCGGAATAAACGAGCGATTTTCAAAATCATTCTCCATCCACGCAAACGCCGCGTCCTTTTCGCCGAACCCGATGTAAAGAGTGGCAAACGCCATCGGCGGAACGAAACCGCGCGACGCCTGTGCTTTTAGCTCGTCGAGAATCTTAAGCGCGGCGCGGCGATTGCCGGATTTTGCCAGCGACGCGGCAAGGTATGCTTTCGTCACCGGGTTGTCCGTATCCAATTCAAGTGCTTTTCGATATTCTCTGATTGCTTCCGCATACTTGCTCTGCGCGTCATAGATTCTTCCCAGCGTAAAGTGCGTGAATGGGAAATTCGGGTCGAGGCTGAGCGCGCGGTCGAATTGCACGATTGCCTCGTCAAAGCGTTCCGCCGCGTAAAGATTAACGCCCGTATCAGCGCTTATAACCGGCGAAAGCGGGTCTAATACTTCCGCCTTTTTTCCGGCGGCAATCGCCTCGTCAAACCGTTTCAAGCCGATCAGGGCAGAGTTGCCAAGCCAGTGATAAGCGGTGGCGTAATTCGGATCAAGCTCGATCGCGCGTCGAAACTCTTTTTCGCCAGCCTCCAGGTTCCACGCAAAATTACAAAGGTAAATGCCGAGCGCGGCATGCGCTTCCGCCAATGAATCGTCTAATTCCAAAGCCCGCTCCGCCGACGCTTTCGCCTTCGGCATTAAATCTTTCGGCGGAGCCGCTCCGAAAAAGCCCAACAACACGTAACTTTGCGCTAAACCGCCGAAGGCGAGCGCGAAATTCGGATCTTTTTCAATCGCCTGATTGTAATATTCAACCGATTGCTTAAGCCCGTCGTTGGTTCGTTTGTTCCAGTAGAAACGACCTTTGAGATAAAGCTGAAAGGCTTCCGGGTTGTCGGTGTATTTTTTTGCCAGCATCTGCTCGCCTTCGCCCGACAACTTCAGCCGTAGTTTGCCTGTGATTTCAGAAGCGATTTCGCGCTGCGTTTGGAGCAATTCCGACAATTTGCGTTCATACTGCTCGCCCCAAAGCAATCTGTTATTCCTCACGTCAACCAATTCGACGCTGATCGTCAGATTATCGCCGCGCTGCACAATCCGTCCCGTCATCACTGTATCAACACTGAGTTCGTTGCCGATTATTTGCACGTCGGTTTCCCTGCCTTTGTAACGGAAAACCGAACTGGTCGGGCTGACTTTCAAATTCGGCAGCTGCGAGAGACGATAAATCAAAGATTCCGCCAAACCGTCCGACAGGTATTCGGAATCCGTATTTCCGCTTTTATTCTCGAACGGCATCACGGCGATTGATTCGATTTGCTTGCTGACCGGAGTAAAATAACGATAAGCGAAAAATCCGCTGACCGCGAGAACGATTAGACTCAACACTGCGAACAGCAGCCATTTCGTTTTTGTCTTCGGCTTAACGGGCAAGGCTTTCAGTTCATCGTTTGTAGAAATATCTCTAAAAATATTTGCAGGAGTTTTTTGCGAATCGGTTGCGGCTGGCGAAAGCATCGCCGTCCGCGCTTCGCTCGTTTCGTTCGTCGTTTTGTCTGGCGCGGTTTTGCCCGCCGGCAAACCGATGCGGCGCAGAATATCTTGAAAGCGCGAATCCAGCCGAATGCTTTCGCCAAACGGATAGCCGGTCGACGTTTTGATATTAAGAAAAGTCAGTTCGCCGTTGCGCTCTTCGAAAGCCTTTTCCAGCCATTCAATCGTTTTATCAATTTCATTGAGTCCGGCGTAAACTCTTGCCACATTAAATGCCAAGACAGGCTGACGCTTTCTCATTTCGAGCAGTTGGTTTAAGACATCAAACGCATTGTTACGTCTGCCCAGCATTCCGGAAACCGCGCCGACGTTCGACAGAACGACCGGATAGCTGCCCAACGCCGCCGCTTTTCGATACGATTCGAGGGCTTCTTGAAGCTGTCCCCTCGCGCCTTGAATCGTTCCCGTTTGCCAATGCGCGCCGTGAAAATTTGGCTCCATTTCCAGCATTTTTCTCGTTAATTCAAACGCCTCGTTCAAACGACCGGAAAACACGTACACCCAGCCGACCTGAAGATTGACGAGCAAGGACAGCGGGTCTAATTCAAGCGCCTTGGCTCCTTCGCCGACGGCTTCGTCAAACCTTCCGAGAGCAGCCAGGCAGATGCCGTATTGATGATGAATCTCAGCGTTGTCGGGGTTCAGTTCGATGGCTCGCAGAAATTCCCGTTCGGCTTCCGCCCAATTCCATTCATAATAAAAATGCAGTCTCGCCAGCGCGCTGTGCGCTTCGTCTAAGCGGTCGTCTATTTCCAACGCCCGAAACGTCGCCGCTTTCCATTTACGGACGGTTTCATCAAACGGAAGAATGCCGAAAAACCAGGAGAAAGAAAAGACCGAAGCCATATTGGCATAAGCCGGAGCATATTCAGGCTCTTTTTCGATTGCCCGCTCGAAAAACTCGATGGCTTTGAGCCAGCCTTCGGGCGTGTATTTGTGGTAGTGATAACGTCCTTTCAGA
Source organism: Acidobacteriota bacterium (assembly GCA_025463125.1). Lineage (GTDB taxonomy): Bacteria > Acidobacteriota > Blastocatellia > Pyrinomonadales > Pyrinomonadaceae > SXVE01. The sequence continues at coordinate 17,304 of JAOAPX010000112.1, forward strand.
TAAAGCTCGTAGGCTTCGGTGTTGTCGGTGTAACGCTTTAAGACCGCCGCCTTTTCATCACCGAATAATTTCACTCTCAGCGCGTCAACAACGGCGAGCGTAATCTCATCCTGCAAATCGAAGATGCCGTTCATCTCGCGTTCGTAGCGCTCAGACCAGAGATGAAAACCGTCCGCCGCATTTATCAATTGAACAGTGATTCTTAATTTGTTTCCCGACTTTCTGACGCTGCCTTCCAGAACAGTGTTGACATTCAAAGCCTGTCCGATTCGGCTGACTTCCGTATTTTTATTTTTAAAAGAAAAAGCGGAAGTCCGGGCGGCAACGCGCAAATCTTCAATCTTCGCCAGCGCGTTTAGTAATTCTTCCGCCAAACCGTCGCAGAAATATTCGTTTTCCTCGTCCGCGCTCATATTCGTAAACGGCAGCACGGCGATTGAATTGGTTTGAGAATTTTTTATTGCCCGAGTCGTTTGAACGTTCTTATCCGTTACAGCCCTGAGAATTTGTGTTTGCGCTTCCGTTTTTTTGTGAGGCGCGGAAGCGCGTTCAATCTCATTTTCAACCAGAAGCTTCATCTGCCATTGTTTCAGGTCATTGAACACGTCTTTGATTGTTTGATACCGCTCAACTCGATCTTTTCTCAAGCATTTGCTGATGATTTTTTCGATTTCGTGTGGAATATTTGCGTTTAACGGCTGCGGCTCTTTGTGCAAAATCGCCCCGATCATTTCCATCGCCGTTTCGCCTTCAAACGGCGGTTTTCCCGCAATCATTTCATATAAAACCACGCCGAAGCTGAAAATATCGGTGCGCGCATCGACTTCTTTGCCTTTGGCTTGTTCGGGCGACATATAATTTGCCGTGCCGATTATCATTCCGGGGCTTGTTCCGCCTTTGATTGCCGTTGCCGCTTCCTCATTCGATTCAGTCGGCGCGGACAATTTGGCGATGCCGAAGTCGAGAATTTTGACCAAACCGCTGGCACGAATCATCACGTTGTCGGGCTTAATATCCCGGTGTACGATTCCCGCCGTGTGCGCTTCATCTAAAGCGGAAGCGATTTGAACGACAATCTCTAACGCCGATTTATAATCGAGCGGATTCGTTTCGGCATAATCGGTTAAGGTTTTGCCGTCAATATATTCGGTGGCGATGTAATGCGTGCCTTCCGATTCGCCGATCTCGTGGATAGTAATAATGTTCGGATGATTGAGCGCCGAAGCGGATTTTGCTTCACGCACGAAACGGCTCATCCGGTCGGCG
>JAOAPX010000001.1 GCA_025463125.1 Acidobacteriota bacterium
AACAGCAACGCGGCGGCGATGAATTCGGAAGCAAACGCAGTTTCTTCAAACTCCGCGACGACAGTTGTTTCAAACACATCAACCGTTGTTAATACTTTCTTCGCTCAAAATCGTTCGGCTAATTCGGCGGCAAACGCGAGTGTTTCGAAAAAGGAAACATTGTCGAACGAAGTTAAAGCTGAAACTCGTAAAAACGAGGCGAATGAAGAACAGGCAAGACAAGCTGACCTTGTCGCGGCTGACAATTCTGCCGGAAATCAAAGCGTCGCGGGCAGACAAACCGCCGAATTGCCCGCCGGCAGCCGCAAAATGGAAACCGCTCAAGCGGCTCCGCCACCAGCCGCCGTAATGAGCGCCAGACCTGTCGAACAGGACAAAGAGCAGGATAATAACAAAGCTAAACGAATGAGCCCCGCTAAAAAGGCATCGGAAAAATCGGCTAATGAATCGAGCAGACAAACCGGCGGAAAAACTTTCAGCCGCCGCGAAAATGCCTGGTATGACTCGGCTTATAAAGGTCAAAGCACGACAAACGTTTCGCGAGGTTCCGGCGACTATAAAAAACTCGATTCCGGTTTGCGCTCAATCGCCGACAGTTTGGGCGGAACGGTTGTCGTTGTTTGGAAAGGCAGAGCATATCGAATTCAGTGAGACGAATAAGAAATTTCACTTCGCCGTAAACGTTTCGTTCCTGCCGTAGCCGTTTTAATCTGCAAAAACAAAAATTTATTTTTCTACCAAATCCTGTTCAAATCGCGCTAAAATGACAAGTATGAAAGTCCTTGTTTTACTTTTTTGTCTTCTCTGCTTTTTTGCGGCAAATCAAAATGCCCAGCCGGTCTGGCAAGCCCCGCTCGACGGTAAAATTCTTTTTTATCAAACCACCGATTTCGGCATCGTTTTAGCCGGAACCGGCAGCGCGCTTTTCGCGATTGACGGGCAGACGGGCGAGAGGCTCTGGCGAAGAAACCACAAAGGTTTGGACGAAACTTCGATTACGCCGATTCCGGCGACGGATTTGATTTTGCTTTCGCTCGACACAGGCGATAAATCCCGCGTCGAAGCGATCGATCTGCTTTCGGGCGCGAGCGTCTGGCGAAGCGAAAAGGTCAAAGGCGATATAATGCAGCTGGCGGTTGAGCCTGAACAGGATTTGCTCGCCGTCGTTACGGTCAAAAAAGCGAAAGGCAGAATCGGCGAACAATTAAAACGCGAGCCGGTCGCGCACGTTTTGCGGCTTTCGGACGGCGAAGAGCTTTGGAAAAAACAGCTTGAATCCGATGTCGAAATGATGCCCGCCGAGTTTGGCGAAGACAAAGGCGAAGTCGCTTTTACGCTCGATAATTATCGCCCGCCTTTAATGCTCGACGGCAGGCTTTATCTTTTTTACGAAGGCGCGACGAGCTACGACGCGCGAACCGGGCGAGAAGGCGAGCGCGAAAAATTTAAAACGAACGAAGGCGGTCTGGCGCTGACCGAAGCCGACCCGGTTTTCGACGACAGATATCTTTACACATCGGGGCGCGGAAAAATTCGCGCCGTCGATCGCCGCAGCGGAAAAATCGAATGGGAAGCCAAAGATCTGGGCGTCACGCCGGAAATGGCGATTGTCGGAAACGTTTTGTACGTCAGAACCGGCGGGCAATTTACGCGCATCAAAGACGGCGAAATTGAAGAAAAAGGATCGTTCGGAGTTTCGGCGATCGACACGGCGAGCGGCAAAACCTTGTGGCGATACAAAGGCGCGGACAAAGGTTTGACGAATTTCGTTTTTGCCGACGCGAGCACGATTCTGGTCGCCGACAAAAACGATTTAATAACGATTGACGCCAAAAACGGGAAAAGAATCGAAAAATTCGAGCACGACACCGAGCGCGCGCAGTTCGTTTTGATAAACGAAAAAGGCGAAGCCGTCGTCGGCGGACGCGACGAGATCGCCGCTTTTCGAATTCAAAGTTCAAGGCTGAGAGCGTCAAACGCTTTTGAAATAACTGATTCAAGCTTCAAGTTTCACAATTCGTTTCTCGAAAACCAACCAACGAAAACCAAAGACAAAAATCGAAACGAAATCTGGCGCGTCAAGCACAAAGCCCCATCGCGCGGCGTTTTGCGAACGATTGCCGGAATCGCGCTGCGGGCGACCGCGCTTTATTTCCGGTACGGCGGGCTGGCGACTTCGGCTTTGAACATCGCGGGCGGAGCAAGCGCGGCGCGTTCGATTTTGTCGCTTCGCTGGTCGGGCTTGAAATCGCGCTTTTCCTCGTTTGATTTGACGACCCTGGCGAGCAATTCGGCGAAAAATTACGCAAAAAATTACGCGATCGGCAAAGTAAACGTTTACGGCATTTCAGCCAGAACGCCGCTTCTTTTAAATCGTCTTAACAATATGCGTTCGACCGTTTCGGGCGGTTTGCAGATAAACGTTCCGACCGCTTCCGGAATTCGCGGGAAAATCATCGGCGGCGCGTTTGACCGCGCAACGCCTTCGCGCGCCGATTTACAGGAAAGCCTGCTCGACCGCATCGATCCGGCGCGGCAAATCGAAAAACTTTCCGATTATTTTCTGCGCCGCAAACGCCTGGCGGAAATGCGCGGAAATTATATGTATTTTTACACGGATTTGCCGCGCCCGTTCGATAAAAAAGGCTTGATCGGCGTTAACGTACACACCGGGCGCGACGCGCGTTTCATTTTAGCTTCCGAGCCCGACCCGCGTTTTACGACCGACGAAACCGCCGGTTTGCTTTACACGGCTGAAGGCAATCGCCTTCAGGCATTCGACGTTTTGGACAGGTAGAAAAGCGCGGTTTTTCGCGCAAATCTTCGTTTGATTTGCGCCCCGGGCTCGTATTTTTTGCTTTCCGGCGGCACATTTCCATGTTAATCTGTGCCTTCGATTATTTATTTTCTCTTTCCGAATCTTTTTCAAATATGAAATCAAAAATCTTTGTTGTTTTTTCGCTGTGCCTTTGTGTTTTTGCGATAAATACTTTCGCGCAAAAAAAGGCGAAGCCGAACGCCGACATTCAAAAAATGCTGAAAGAAATTTCCGCCAGACGAATTGAAAGCGACGTTCGCAAGCTCGTCAGTTTCGGCACGCGAAACACTTTGTCCGAGCAGGATAATCCGGCGCGCGGCATCGGCGCGGCGCGCGATTGGATTTTCTCGGAATTTAATAAAATCAGCGCCGACTGCGGAAATTGTTTGACGGTCGAGAAGCAGACTTTTTTGCAGCAGCCGACGGCAAATAAACGCGTTTCGCAGCCGACGAATTTGACGAACGTCGTCGCGACCCTGCGCGGCACGACAAATCCCGAAAGAGTTTACGTCGTTTCCGGTCATTACGATTCGATGTGCGGCTCGGCGTCCGACGCCGTCTGCGACGCGCCCGGCGCAAACGACGACGCTTCCGGGACAGCCGCCGTTATCGAAATGGCGCGCGTGATGTCGAAAAGAAAATTCGACGCGACGATCGTTTTTATGACAGTCGCGGGCGAAGAACAGGGACTTTTGGGCGCGACGTATTTCGCGCAGCAGGCGCTCGAAAAGAAAATGGACATCGAAGCGATGTTTACAAACGACATCATCGGCGGCGTGACGACCTTTAAAAACGCGCGAAACCGTCAAACCGTCCGCGTATTCAGCGAAGGAGTTCCGTCAAATGAAACCGAGCAGCAAGCGAACACGCGGCGCGGAACCGGCGGCGAAAACGATTCGGCGTCGCGCCAGCTTGCGAGATACATCAAGGAAACCGCCGAAATTTATTCGCCTAAATTCAGCGTGATGATGATTTACCGGCGCGACCGCTATTTGCGCGGCGGCGATCACATTCCATTCGTCGAACGCGGCTTTACTGCCGTTCGCATCACGGAAACAAACGAGGATTACGATCACCAGCATCAAAACGTCCGCACGGAAAAAGGCAAATTTTACGGCGACACGCCCGAATTCGTCGATTACGATTATGTTGCAAACGTTACGCGCGTTAACGCCGCGAGCCTGGCAAGCCTGGCGCTGGCTCCTGCGCGCCCGAAAAACGTCGGGATGGTCACGACGCGGCTCGGAAACGACACCGAGCTTAAATGGGACGCCGCGACGGAAACCGACGTTGCCGGTTACGAAATCGTCTGGCGCGATACGGCTTCGCCGGTCTGGACAAATTCGCAGCCGATCGGCAGCGTCACGAATTTCGTTATGAAAGATATGTCGAAAGACAATTACTTTTTCGGCGTTCGCGCTGTTGACCGGGCTGGAAACAAAAGCCCTGTGAGTTTTCCGCGTCCGGTTAGATAATTCGAGGGTTATTTCGAAAATACAAAAAGTTTTACTTTGCAGCTTTGCGAGCTTTGCGGGAACCCAATAAATTTCCCGCAAAGACGCAAAGCTGCAAAGTATGGCAAAAGATTCATCCATTCGCTGTTTTTCAGATAACTTCAGGTTCTTTTCGTACATTTCGCATATTTCGCCGGCAATTTCCGCTGATTTTATATTAATCTCGCGCCGATCTGCTTAAAACAACAAACCGAACTTCATAACCATTCTTGAAAAAGGAAAAGCTCAGGTAAGCAGGCATCGTTTAATTTTTCATACAACTTTTAATATAAAATTAAGACTCTTAAGACGGGTTTTTATTTCTAAACGCGCGAAAATGTGTTACAAAATTAAATAATCATTAAAATCCCCCAAGCCGTTTTTATTAACCGAACAGAAATTTAACAAGGGTTGTATATTTTTATAATGAAGAAACTTTACTCCGGCTTAACCTGTATTCTCTTGCTCACAGTTTGGTTTGTTTCGAGTTTTAAGACTTCGGCGCAGGCTGAAACCTCTGAAAAAGCCGTTTTTGTTTCGCCGAACATAGTAATCAGCCAGATTTACGGCGGCGGCGGAAATAATACTTCATCGCAATACACGAACGACTTTGTAGAGCTTTTTAATCGAGGAAATGCGCCCGTCAGCTTAAACGGCTGGTCAACGCAATACGCGTCGGCTGGCGGTACCGAGTTTCTGGTAACGCCGCTTCCGAACGTAACTTTGCAGCCCGGGCAGTATTTTTTAATTCAATACGCTTCGGGCGGCGCCAACGGAGCTCAGCTGCCCGCTCCGGATTTAATCGCGCCCTCGGTGACAAACAATTCCGGTAATACTTTTATTCCGAATCTTTCCGCATCGACCGGAAAGCTCGCGCTTGTAAATTCTACCGTTCGATTGCCAGCCGCGATTTGTCCGGTCGATGCGAGCATCGTGGATTTGATCGGTTTCGGCGTATCGGCAAGCTGTTTTGAAGGCGCGAAAACCGCCGATTTAAGCGCTTCCACATCATTAAAACGAAACGGCGGCGGCTGTGTCGATACGGATAATAACAGCGCCGACACGACAATCGGAGCGCCTGCGCCGCGAAATACGGCGAGCCCGCTCGCGTCCTGTAATCTCGGCGCGTCGCTGCAAGCCGGAATCTCCGCCAATCCGGCGACGATCGCTCCCGGCGCCGACACGCTTTTAACCGTTTCGGTTATTCCGGCGACAACGCCGCCGAGCACGGGCATCACTGTTGTCGGAAATTTATCCGGTATCGGCGGGTCAACCGCGCAAACGTTTTACGACGACGGGACAAACGGCGACGCGACAGCCGGCGATAACGTTTTCTCATTTCGCGCGACAATTCCGGCGGGAATGAGCGGCGGCGCTTATATCCTTTACGCGGTCGTCAACGACGCGCAAAATCGTTCGGTAAATTTAACGCAGAATATTTCCATAAACGCGCCGCTGCCGAACGATAATCCGCTGCTTCTCGGCAATCCGAGCAATGCAACCGCCGATGTCGCCAATGAAAACAATTATTTAATGGTCAAACCGCAATTCCAGCTGTCTTATAATCGAAGCAAAGCGACGGCAAACTGGGTCGCATGGCGACTCGACAACAGCTGGATCGGTTCGGCAGATCGCCAGGACGATTTTCGACCTGACCCGGATTTGCCCGCCGGATGGTATCAGGTAACCGATCAGGATTATTCCGGCTCGGGCTACGATCGCGGTCACATGACGCCTTCCGGCGACAGAACGCGCTCGGTTCCCGACAACTCGGCGACGTTTTTAATGACGAATATTATTCCGCAGCTCGCCGCAAACAATCAGGGTCCCTGGAATAGTTTTGAAAATTATCTTCGCACGCTCGCGCAGCAGGGACAGGAAATTTATATTTTTTCGGGAACAGCCGGAAATGCCGGTACAATTGCGGCGGGAAAAATCGTCGTTCCGCAGGCGACATGGAAAGTCGTGCTTATTTTGCCGAACGGCGACAACGATTTGCGAAGAATCGGCAAAGGAACGCGGGCTTTCGGCATCATCGTTCCGAATCAGCCGCCGGTCAACATCAACGATCCGTGGCGAAAATACAGGGTGACGGTTGATGCGGTCGAAAATCTTACGGGATACAATTTTTTCACGGAAATCCCGAAAAACACACAGGAATTAATCGAAAGAAAAAGAGATAAAGAATAAATGAAGCTCAAACCTTATTGCTTAAACCTTTTTAATCAGCAATCCGTAGCAGCCGTCCGTTTGCGAAAACTTCTGCCGACTTTTACGGATTTGCCTCGCGCCGCAATTTTCTTAACGCTTTTCATCTCCGTCTCGCTTGCGTCTGTGAACGCGCAAAAAAACCGCGCGATCGGCGAAGTTCAGGGCGATAAAAACGTTTCCCCGTTTACCGGCGAACAGGTTCGCGTCTCGGGCATTGTCACGGCTCGTCTGCGCGCCGGATTTTTTATCCAGACGCCCGACGATAAAATCGACGCCAATCCGAATACGTCCGAAGGAATTTACGTTTTCACGAAAAGCGAGCCGGGCGCTGAAGCGACGATCGGAAATCTCGTTACCGTTACCGGAACCGTCGAAGAATATCGCCCGAAGCCCGATCCTTTGAGTTTACCGATAACGGAAGTTTCGATGCAGCGCGGCAGAGATTCGATCAGTGTTGAATCGAAAGACAACATTTTGCCGAAGCCCGCATTTTTAACCGTTGCCGATTTTAAATCAAAGGCGTTCGACGCGCTCGAAAAATACGAAGGAATGCGCGTTGCGGTCGCCGAGATGACGGTCGTTGCGCCGACCGACGGAAGAGTTGACGACAAAACCGGCGCGTCCGAGTCGAACGGCGTTTTTTACGGCGTTGTAAAAGGAATCAACAGACCTTTCCGCGAGCCCGGCTTCGACGTTTACGAATACAGCTTTCTGTCCGCTAAAGACAAAGAAAAAATGAAAACGGATTATCCGAAAATTCCCGTTTTCGACAACAACCCGGAGCGCGTCCGCGTTGAAAGCTCGGCGCAGCTCGGCGCTCAGGCGCTCGACGTTCCGGCATACGCGGAGATAAAAAATCTGACCGGCGTTTTGCATTACGCTTACCGCGCTTATTCGATTCTGGTCGATGCGGGCAGCAAACCGGCGGTTTCGAATCTGATCAAAGCCAAGGCTTTGCCCGCGCCGACCGAGCAGCAGTTTTCCGTCGCCGGGATAAATCTCGAAAACTTTTTCGACGATGAAGACGATCCGGGCATTAAAGAAGATATCGTGACGAGCGAAGGTTTTGAAAAGCGCTTGAAAAAGATCTCTCTGGCGATTCGCGATTATTTGCAGTCGCCGGACGTCGTCGGCATCATCGAAGCCGAAAATCTCGCGACCTTGAAAAAGCTCGCCGACCGGATCAATGCCGATGCGGTCGCAGCCGGCAAGCCGAATCCGAAATATGAAGCTTATTTGATTGACGGCAATGACGGGCGCGGAATCGATTCGGGATTTCTCGTAAAATCGGCGCGCGTAAAGGTTTTGGAAACGAAAATGTACGGCAAGGACGATAAATTCGTTAATCCCGTATCGAAAAAAGAAGTTTTTCTAAACGATCGCCCGCCGCTTTTTATCAAGGCTTCGATAAACGATCCGAAAACCGACCAGCCGTTCGAATTTGCCGTCATCGTCAATCATTTGAAATCGTTCAACGGCTACAACGACGAGAAAGATGCGCCGTTCGTCAGGATGAAGAAAAAACTGCAAGCCGAATTTCTTGCCAAAGTCGTGCAGGAACGCCTGAAAGTCAATCCTAACGAAAAAATCGCGCTCGTCGGCGATTTCAACGCCTACCAGTTTAATGATGGAATCGTTGACGTTATCGGAACGATCAAAGGAAAACCCGCAACGAAAGAAGAAGTGATGAACGCTTCGGAAGACCTGATCGAAAAGGATTTGATAAATCTGGTTGATTTTTATAAAGCCGACCAGCGTTATTCATACAGCTTCGACGGCAACGCGCAGGTGCTCGATCATATTCTGGTTACGGAAAGCTTTAAAAAACACATCAACAACTTCGGTTATGCGCGCATAAACGCTGATTTCCCTGAAATTTATCGAAACGACGCAAACCGCGTTGAAAGATTTTCCGATCACGATGCGGCGGTCGTCTATTTTACGTTCGACGATCCGGCGACTCAGAAACCCAGGTAATTTGCAGCGGAAAAAGGTACGGGAAACACAAAGAGAGTAAGAAACAAAAAGCGTATTCACGCTGAAATGTTTTGAAAAGATTTTTAGTCTTTTGAAAAATATTTCAGCGTGAATACGCTTTTTGTCCGTCAAAATCGTGTTTTATCTACTTACTCTTTTTTTTAGCGCGTGACGCTCTTCTTCCGCGCCTATTTGTCTTTAAATTTTTTCTAAAATCACCTGCGCCACGGCGTGGTCGGTCGTGTGAGAAAGCGACAAATGAATATGGTTTGCGCCGTGACTTTCCAGAATCACCCGAGCTTCGCCGCTGATCTTCAGGCTCGGAACGCCCGATCCATCCGAGATAATTTCAATGTCGTGCCACGTGATTTTCCCGCGCCAGCCGGTTTTCAAAGCCTTTAAAAACGCTTCTTTCGCGGCAAACCGCGCCGCGTAGGATTGAGCCGCCGCCGCGCCCTTTTTGTCGCAGTATTCGCGCTCGCGCGGCGTGTAAACGCGCTCGACGAAACGCGGAGTTCTGGCGAGAGTTTCGCGGATGCGATAAACTTCTACAATGTCTATGCCGATGGAAACTATCATAAGCGAAGAGCAGATTTTAGCAGAAAAAGGATTTTTTTGGCGCGAAAAGAACGGGGTTAAAGTTTTAATTTGCCGTCAATTAGAAGAAAAAGGTTTTGCCAACGGGTTTTCGACTCGTCTCGGCGGCGTTTCGCCGTTTCCTGAAAACGCTCTGAATTTAGCCGGTTTCGGCGAAGATTCCGATGAGAACATTCACGAAAACCGGAAACGCTTTTTGGATGTTTTCAACGAAAACTTCGCTTTAACGACCGTCTGGCAAATTCACGGCGATAAAGTGAAAATCGTCGCAAATGAAACCGACGCGCGTAATACAGAAGATAAATGCGACGCGATCGTTTCGGCTTTGCCCAAAGTTTTGATCGGCGTAAAAACGGCGGACTGCGTTCCGATTTTGCTCGGCGACGCGAAAAATAAAGCTTTTGCCGCAGTTCACGCCGGTTGGCGCGGAACTGTCGAATCCGTCGTTGTCAAAGCAATCGATAAAATGCGCGAAACTTACGGAACCGAGCCGAAAGATTTGATTTGCGCGATCGGTCCGGCGGCAGGCTGCGCCAATTATGAAGTAGGAAGCGACGTGATCGACGCCTTTGTGGAAAAGTTTTCCACAAGTGGAAAACTCTTTACAAAAACCCGCAAAGGTCACGCATTAATAGACTTACATCTTGCAAACAAAGAACAATTGATAAATTCAGGCGTACAAAAAGAACATATTTTCACCGCGCCTTTCTGCACTATCGAACGCACCGATTTGTTTTTTTCGTATCGAAAAGAAAGCGTAACAATGGGCAAAACCGGGCGTTTGCTTTCCGTAATAGGCTTAAAACAAAATTAACGGCGGATTTACGCCGTCTGCGCGAATATAAGAAAGTGAAAAGTGAAAAGTGAGAAACTCACTAATTATTTGTTTTTCACTTTTAGTTTTTCACTTTTCACTTTTCACTTTTCACTTTTAGTTTTTCACTGATTTTATCTGCTTAAATCCGCAGCGATATTATCTAACTCGCGCGGTTAAAGTGATTTCTTTATTTTTCGGCGGGTAGCAAACTTCGTCGGTGCAAGCCTGGTAGCGAACGACGGCGCGGATTCTGACGATGTTTCCCTTAAAATTTGCCGGAACATTTACGTTAAAATTAAACGAAGTGCGCCCTTCATAAACGCTTATGGCATCGTCGGAAAACTGGAAACGGCGCGATTTGCCGCGCGGATAGCTGACCGCGCCGACCTTTGCGCCCGGCGAGCTGACGCGAATCGTCGTCGGGATCGCGTATTCGCTGTTCGGGCGATTTGAATTGACGTGCAAACCGCCGGGAATATCCATTACGATCGTTGCGCGCGCGGAACCGCCGCGAGTTACGGTGCCGTTTCCGATCGAACCGTTAAATGTCTGGGCGTTTATACTGACGGCTGCAAATAGAAATGCAAAAGTAAAGAGTGCGCTGATAATGTATTTTTTCATAAGTTAAAAAATTTAAAAAGATTTCAGAATCCTGCGGGTCAACTAACGGAAGAGTTTTTTTATTATAAAGGTAAATCAATTCCGCGCTCAAATTTATTTCAACGTAAAACTGCCGAGCAGCTCGTTTACGGCGTTTGAGTAGCTTTCTTTGCAGTAACTTAAAATAGAGATTTCCAGCTCGTAAATTTCCGGGCGCTTTCGGCTTTCCATAATCGTATAAAGCGTTTCAATTTGAATTCCGTTCGCGCTTTTTTCGCCGCTTACAAAATATAATTTTTCGTCCTCTTTTTTCGACCTTTCTTCTGAAATGATTTTTTCGGCTGTAAGCTTTGCGTTTCGGCAAATCTCTTCGAAATCCGCGTTCGTGTAAACGCGCAAATTAACCTGAGCCTGTCTTAATTCTTCGGCATCGGCTTTGCCGAAATCTTTCGAATACGCGGTAAAGACATATTCGGAATTTTCATTGAGCGGATTAATAAAATTTTCCGGCTTGATGATGGAAAATTTTTCCGTTTCAAATAATTCTCTTTCGTAAGCGCTCTCGGCGCTTTTTTTAACTTTGGTCGAAACGTAAACCATTAAAGCGACAAGAGCGCCGCCGATTATCAGAATTTCCATAAATATAGAAAGCTTTTAAGTGAATAATAAATAGTGAAAAGCGGATAGCGGATAACAAAAAGTGAGTATTGAATATTGAATGACGTTTAATTTTTATTATCCGCTGCATTTACGCGCTTTTCACTATTCGTTTCTCACTCTTTACTATTCACTTTCACGTCGTGATTTGCACAAGATTCGGCGAATCTTTCGCCGCTAATTGCCCGCAGGCGGCGTAGATATCCCGCCCGCGCGGACGCCGGATATAGGCGAAAACGCCTTTCGATTCTAAAATATCTTTAAAACGGTCAACCTGTTCGGGCGCTGAAGGACGATATTCGAGCGGTTCCGCCGAATTATGCGGAATCAAATTTATTTTCACTCGTTCCAAACCGTATCGATTCAAAAGGTTCGCGAGTTTTCTCGCGTGTTCGTCCGAATCGTTAACGCCGCCGAGCAAAACGTATTCGAACGTGAAACGCTCGCCGCGCCGCAAAGATGCTTGAAATTCTTTCGCCGCCGCGAAAAGCTCCTCGATATTCCAGCGCTTGTTTATCGGCATCAATTTATCGCGCAGTTCGTCGTTCGGAGCCGACAGCGAGATGGCGAGATGCGGACGGTTTTCAAGCCTGGCGAATTCGCGTATTTTCGGCACGATTCCGGCGGTCGAAATCGTCACGCGGTTCGGCACGATGAAAAGTCCTTCTTCGGCGCTCATTATGCCGAGCGCCTTGATAAGATTTTCGTAATTTAGAAACGGCTCGCCCGCGCCCATACCGACGAGATTTGTGCCGTGCGGAGTTTCGACGCCGACGCCGTAAACGTCATTCAAGACAATGATTATCTGCTCGACGATTTCCCCGGCGGTCAAATTTCTTAAAAGTCCGAGCTTCGCCGTCAAACAAAAATCGCATTTGAGCGGACAGCCCGATTGCGACGAAAAACAAATAGTGTCGCGGTTTTCGGTCGGAATATAAACGGTTTCGACCGGCAGATTATCGTGCGTTTTCATTAAAAACCGGCGCGTTCCGTCTTCGGAAACGTAGCGCGATTCAACTTTCAGAGTCGAAGCGGTCGCCGCCGCGCTTAATTTCTCACGAAACGCTTTCGGCAAATCCGTCATTTCGTCAAACGATCGAAGACGCCGATTTTGCAGACCTTTAAAGATCTGCGCGGCGCGAAAAGACGGTTCGCCCATATTTTTGACAAACTCGGTCAAATCATCTTTTGTAAGTCCTGTCAGATGAATTTTTTCCATTGCTTTCATTTTAACTTAACCTTGCGCGATTGCGAAAAACCCTTTGCCGATAAAACATTTCGGCGAATTTCCAATGATAAGTTCGATCGCGGCTCCGCGCCCGCCGCTGCCTGAAAACCAAAGGCGCGTTGCGTTTTTCTTTGATTTTACGCTGTGATAAACTCCAGACTAATTTCCGCGTGTAAAATTTTATGAAAAACAAAGCACTTATCGGCGGTTTAATAGCGCTTGCAATCCTCGGTTTGATTATCAGTGTTTGCGTTTGGGTTGGAAAAAAAGGATTAGACGGTCTCAGCAACACCGAAGAATCCGCCGTGACAAGACCGGACGGGCGACCGCAACAGCCGTCGGTTCCGAGCGGCGCTCCGAGTTCGCCGGAACAGGCGCAGCAGGTTTTTCTCGCGCTCGGGAATCCCTCAAGCGCTTCGACTTCGGACCCGAACAATTATCTGCTCGTCAATAATTATTTCGTGCTTTCTTATAACCGCGATAAAGCTATTCCGAACTGGGCGGCGTGGCGCATTTCCCCGGCTGAAGTCGGCGACAATCCGCGCCCGGAACCCGATCCGTTTCGCCCGGACGAACGCTTGCCGAAAGGCTGGAAGCGCGTCACGCCTTCGGATTACACGGGCAGCGGTTTCGATCGCGGTCACTTGTCTCCGAGCGCCGACCGCAGCGGCTCGGTCGAAGCTATGACGGCGACGTTTTTAATGACGAATATGACGCCGCAAACCGGCGATTTAAATCGCGGACCGTGGCAAAAGCTCGAAGCGTATCTCAGAACGCTTGTGACGCGCGGAAACGACGTTTACATTTACGCGGGAGTTTACGGAGAGAAAGGAAAGGTAAAAAACAAGGTTTCGATTCCGACCAATAATTGGAAAGTCGCGGTTGCCGTTCCGTCGGGCTCGCCCATTTCCGCAATCAATGAAAATGCGCGCGTAATCGCCGTCGATATGCCGAACGTGAAAGGAATTCTGCGCGCCGATTGGCAGGTTTATCGAACTACCGTTCGCCGGATCGAACAAAACACGGGCTACAACCTGTTTTCCAATCTGCCGCAAAACGTGCAGGACGCTTTGGAAACCAAGACCGACAATATCAACAACTAAAACTGAAAGCTTTTGCGATTGTCGAATTTGTTTTTATTTATCTTAAAAATCTTAAAAAATTTGAAACAAATTTCTTTTCAGACGCGAATAAACGAATATGAAAAAAATTTTAATCATAACGTTTATATTGGTTTTCTCACTCAACCTGATGGCGCAAACTTCTGAAAGCAGGCAGGCAAATCCGACTGACGTCGCATCGATCGACGCGATTATGAAAGCGGTTTACGAAGTGATTTCCGGCAATGCCGGGCAAAAGCGGGATTGGGACAGATTTCACACGCTTTTTCACAAAGACGCGAGGATGATTCCGACCGGCGTCAATCCGAACACAGGCATCGCGACCGCGCGGGCTTTAACGCCGGAAGATTACATCAAGCGCACGGAATCGGTTTTCGCTAAAGAAGGTTTTTACGAAAAGGAAAAAGCCCGCCGCACCGAGATTTACGGCAATATCGCCCACGTTTTTTCTACTTACGAGGCTTTTCACAGTCTTTCGGACAAAAAGCCTTTCATACGCGGCATCAACAGTTTCCAGCTTCTAAACGACGGGAAACGCTGGTGGGTTTTAACGATTTACTGGCAAGGCGAAACACCGGAAAATCCTATTCCGAAAAAATATCTCAAAAACAGCTAAGATTAATGGTGAATGGTGAATGTAAAACCAAAACCTTATTCCAATTTCTTTCACTATTCATTCACCATTAAAGACATTCACCATTAAATATTTATTATGGCGGAACATATCCTGGCGCGAAAACTTGTTTTGAATTTGCCCCGGGCAAAAGTGTTTGATTTTTTCGCCGACGCGGTAAACCTGGAGCGGATAACGCCGCCCGAACTGAATTTTCACATTGCAACGGCGCAGCCGATTGATATCCGGCAAGGCGCTCTGATCGATTACCGATTAAAGCTTCGCGGTCTGCCTTTAATCTGGAAAACCGAGATATCGGTCTGGAATCCGCCTTTTGAATTTGTCGATCGAGCCTTAAAAAGCCCTTATAAACAATGGATTCACCGGCACACTTTTACCGAAATCGAGGAAAATAAAACTTTAATCGAAGACGAAGTTCGCTATCGTCTGCCGATGGAACCGCTCGGCGATTTAGCACACTTTTTCGTTCGCCGTGAATTGGATTATATTTTCGACTTTCGGCAGAAAACAGTCGCGGAGATTTTGCGATAGTTTAACTATACAGGCAATATACAGGCGCATTGAATAAAGAAAAGCGGTTAATCTTAGTAAGATTAACCGCTTTTCTTATTGCTTAAAGCTACGGGGCTTAACCGTCGCCTTTTTTGCCTCTGCGCCTTGTTCCTTCATCCTGTTTTTCAGCGGGAGGATTTTCAGTTTTTTTAACCGGCGGAGGCGGGTTAACGACTTTCGGCGCGGGAGCGTCGTTATTAACCGACGGCACTGCCGGTTTCGGCGTATCTGCGCCCGTAGAAAGCGGAGTTGCAGATTCGCCCGATTCCCCGGCGGTAACGGTTATTTCATCGCTCGCTTCGCCGGTTTTGCTCATCTTAGTGATTCTTATACCTGTTGTAAGCGCGATTTTTCGTCCTTCCTGCTCGGCTTTTTCAAGTTTTTCGAGCTCTTCACGCTTGCGCTGTTCGACGAGAGATTTGATGTCGCTCGGCATCGGCGGCGGTTCCGGAAACTTCTCTTTCGGCTTGTCCTTCATAAACGGATTCATGAAAGCGTTGAAATACGGCAGAGCGCCCTGTCCGCCTGTCATTCCGGCTCCGAGGGATTCTTTGCGTTCCGGATTTCCCATCCAAACGCCGGTTACGTAAGTCGGCGTATAACCGATAAACCAAACGTCGGTTTGATCGTTTACCGTTCCCGTTTTACCGGCAAGCGGATGTCCCGCGGCGCTTGCGTTCGGAGCGGTTCCGCCCGCGCTTGTGACGCCGCGCATAATATCGACCATCGTTAAAGCGACGTATTCGCTCGTAACTTTCGAGGTCATGGTTTTTGTTTCTTCCAAAACGTTCCCGTCGCGGCTGATTACTTTACGAATCATATGCGGCGTAACGCGGACGCCTTTGTTCGGAAAAGCCGAATACGCCGAAACCATTTCGAGCAGCGAAGCTTCGCTGGCACCGAGCGCGGACGGAAGGCTCGGCGCCATCGGATTCGTAATGCCGAAACGGCGAACCATCTGCGCGCCTGTCTGCACGCCGACCTGATCGAGCAGGTGAACCGCGGCTAAGTTATAAGATTTCGCCAAAGCGGTTTTCAAAGGCACGTTAGCGTGGCTCAGCGAACCGTCGTAGTTATGCGGCATCCATCCGCCGCGTTTGATCGGCGCGCCGCTGACCATCATTTCCGGGGTCATTCCCCATTCGACCGCCGCCGTGTAAATAAACGGTTTGTAGCACGAGCCGGTCTGACGCAGTCCCTGCGTCGCGTTATTAAATTTGCTCGTGTGG
Source organism: Acidobacteriota bacterium (assembly GCA_025463125.1). Lineage (GTDB taxonomy): Bacteria > Acidobacteriota > Blastocatellia > Pyrinomonadales > Pyrinomonadaceae > SXVE01. The sequence continues at coordinate 15,935 of JAOAPX010000001.1, forward strand.
TAATCGTAACCGCCGACGAGCGCGACAATCTCGCCGTTTTTTGCATTAAGCGAAACGATCGACGCCTGTACTTCCGGCACCTGGCTCAGTTCCACTTCAAGCGTTTGAGTTTCATTATCAACTTTTTTAACTTCAAATTCGGGCAAAAATCCGACTTTAAACTCGGCACTCGGTTTCTTGCCGCTTCTACTCATATTCTTAGCGGTAACGACTGCCGTAAACTTGCCGAAACGAACTTCGGCTGTATCGGTCGCAGAATTGATTTTCGTCACCAAACCTTTGATAAACTCGCCTTCGTCGTATTCGTCTCCGTACCAATCCGCGTGTTTATACGAATTCAATTTGCGGCTTATTTCCTTTTCATCCGTCAGCGGCTGATTTGCTTCATCAATTAGAATATTTTGGTAATCCGAACGCCATCGTCGGTTTTTATCATAACGACGCAATCCTTCGCGCACCGTTTTTGTCGCCAATTGCTGTGCTTCGACATTGATGGTCGTGTAAACTTTCAGTCCGCCCTGAGCGACGCGCGTCGTATATTTTTCTTCGAGATATTTGCGGATTTCTTCGACCGGATAATCCCACGCGGTAGATTTCGGCAGCGATTGGTAATAAGCGGTATCAGCGAGTTTGATCGGTTTCGCTTTTGCGGCATTGGCTTCGGCTTCGGAAACAAAATCGTATTTCGCCATTTGATCGAGCACAATGTCGCGGCGGTTTTTCGCTTTTTCCATATTGCGCGTCGGCGAATATTCCGGCGATTTCGGAATCGCTGCGAGCAGAGCCGCTTCCTCGAGACTTAAATCCTTCAGAGACTTGCCGAAATACGTTCGCGAACCGGCTTCGAAACCGTAAGCGCCGGCTCCGAGAAAAACGTAATTCATATACATTTCAAGGATTTGCCGCTTAGTGTAAAGCCTCTCGATTTGCAGCGCAACCATCCATTCCGTCACTTTACGCGTAATGGTTTGATCGCGGTAAAGAAAAAGGTTTTTGGCGAGCTGCTGCGTGATCGTCGAAGCGCCTTCCATCTTGCCGGTCGTGATATTTTTGAGCACGGCTCCGCCGATGCGATACGGGTCAATACCGATGTGATTGTAAAAACGGTAATCTTCAATCGCCAAAAGCGCGTTTTCGACGTTTTTCGGAATATCCTGTTCTTTGATCGGAATACGTTTTTCGAGCGCGAATTCCGACAAGACGGTTTCGCCGTCGTCGGCGTAAATCGTCGTTACCTGCGGCGGGCGATAAGTCGCAAGCGCCGAAACCTCAACGGAATAACGCGAATTATTTAAGTAATAAGAAGCGAGAACGCCGGTCAATCCGCCCGCTGAAAGCGCCAAAATCAGCGCCAACGGAAACCATACGTATTTCCACGCGCTTCGTTTTTTAGGTTCGAGCGATTCGACTTCTTTCGTTCTGAGTTTACTCAATTCTCTCGCCATAAATACCCCTTTTAATTCAAAATCAAAACTTTCGAAATCTTAATTTCGAATTGTGTATATTAATTAACAAATCGTCGCAGTTTGACGCTGATAACGAATCCGATCGCGATAAACGTCGCTAAAACCGCCGAAAGTCCCGCGCTCATCAGCGGCAGCGGAACGCCGATAACAGGCAAAAAGCCTAAAACCATCCCGACATTAATAAATATCTGAAAAGCCAGCTCACCGGTAATCGCCATTATAACAAGCATCCCCGCCCGGTCGGAAGCTTGCCTCGCGCCGGCAACCAATCTCGACAACAGCAGAGCATACGCTAAAAGCAGCGAAACGCAGCCGATAAATCCCGTGTTTTCAGCCGTTACCGCAAAAATGAAGTCCGTATGCGGCTCGGGCAAAAACTTCAAAACGCTCTGCGATGTTTCCGTATCGCCTTTTATCCCGGACAAACCGCCTTTGCCGACCGTAATCATCGATTGAACGGTGTGATAACCGAACCCGCGCGGATCGGCGCTTTCCGGGTCTAAAATAACGTTGACGCGCTCGATTTGATATTGTTTGATTTTTCCGGTTTGAACGCCGACCCAGAATGCGAGCGGAACCATCACCAAACCGGCGACGATCGTCAGCACGACATACCTGATCTTTACCGCCGAAAGAAACAGCATAACCGCTAAAATCGGGAAATACGTCATCGCCTGTCCCGCGTCCGGCTCGAGCATAATCAAACCGACGGGAAGAGCAAGTATTCCGCAGCCGATTAAGATTTCTTTTAGCCTGAGCGTTCCGGATTGCCGAACGCCGAAATACTTGGCGAGCATCAGCACGACCGGAATCTTTACAAACTCCGACGGCTGAAATTGCCCGATCAGCGGAAGCTTCAGCCACGCCTGCTGACCGTTAACTTTAACGCCCAGCGGAGTTAAAACCAAAAGCAGCAAAATCAATCCGACGACATAGAAAAACGGGGCAGCGTCGATAATGCGCCGGTAATCGGTAAGAGATACGACGATAAACGCAACGAGCGCAATGCCCAAGCCGATAATTTGTTTTGACCAATAACTTTCGGCGGGCTGTGCGTTATAAATTTGCCAGACGCCGAAACAAACGATTGAGACGGCAAGAAGCGATGTCAGCCAGTCAAAATCTCTTAAATCCCGTTTTTCAATAATCGCTACCATAACTTCGGATGTCAGATGTCAGATGTGACAGATGTCAGAAAATCAGAATCAGGCTGACGTCTAACATCTTGTATCAAAAATCTATTTTTTCGCTATCTCCTGTATTTCGTGAGGAATTCCCTTTTTCAGCATATACGCTTCATACACGCCTTTTGCCGCCGGCGCGGCGTGGCTTCCGCCGAACCCGACGTTTTCGATCAAAGCGATAACGGCGATTTCCGGTTTGAAAGCCGGAGCGAAACTGACGAACCAGGCGTGGTCTTTATTCGCTCCGACGTCTTTGCCGAGTTCGGCAACCTGCGCGGTTCCGGTTTTTCCGGCGATTTCAAAATTCGGAATTCTGATGCCCGCTCCGGTTCCGCCGCCGTTAACCACGCCCCACATTCCTTTAACCATTAAATCTTCCTGATCGGCGGTCATCGGAATAATTTTCGGCTCGGGTCGCTGAAAACCGAAACCGATGCGTTCCGGCGCGTAACCGCTGCCGCCCGGTTCGCCGATCGGACCGACCGGTTTAAATTCTTTCAAGAAATGCGGAACATACATTTTTCCTTTGACGCCGATGCTCGCAACGGCGCGAAGCATCGAAATCGGCGTCGCCACGACCGTATCCTGACCGATAGATGCGTAAACGGTGCGGATATCGCTCCATTTGCCTTCGGTTTTCAAGATATACGGCATCCATGATTTCGGAGTTTGGGTAACTTTCTCGTTCGGCAGATCGACGCCGGTGCGTTTATCGAAATCGAACATTTCGATCATTTCGATCAAGCCTTCGATCTTCATCTTCAAAGCCAGGCGATAATAATAACCGTCGCAGGATTTTGTAATCGCGTAGGAAAGCGGCGGCGAGCCGTGGCTTCCCATACAGCGCGTAAACTTGCTGCCGATAGTGATTCCGCCGCCGCAAACGACGTTTGAATCTTTAACGGTAATAACGCCCTGCTGCAATGCAGCCATCGATTCGGGTATTTTCCAGGTCGAGCCGGGCGGGTAGCGTCCCTGAATCGCCCGGTTGTAGAGCGGTCTTGATTCGTCCTGCCAGTAAGCGGCAATTTGCTTGCGTCCTTCCGGATTCGAGCTGCCCTGAATAAAAACGTTCGGGTCATATGAAGGCTGCGAAGCCATCACGAGAATTTCCCCGCTATTCGGGTCCGTTGCGATAATCGTTCCGCGTTTTGTTACCGAAGCCGACAATTTTTCCTCGGCGGCAATCTGCAAATCGAGATCGATCGTCGAAATCAAATCCTGTCCGGCTTGCGGCGGAACGACTTCGATTTCGCTCTGCACGCGCCCGCGGCTGTCTACGATAACTTTTCGATAACCGGGTTTTCCGCGCAGATATTCATCGTAATACTGCTCGAGCCCGCCTTTGCCGACGATGTCGCCCGGACGAAAACCTTTTTCGATGATTTCCGGTTTTTCCAGTTGTTTCGGGCTGATTTCGCCAACGTAGCCTAAAACGTGCGCTAAAATCGGTCCGTGCGGGTAAAATCTCTGCGGCTGAAGCTCGACGCGCAGTTCCGGGTATTCCAGGTAATGCGATTCAACCCAGCTGATGTCCTGAATAGTCGCGTTCTCTTTCAAGACCATCATTTCAAATTCCGGTTGTTTTTTTATTAAATTAAGTCGCTCGACGACAAATTGCGGTTCGAGGTTCAAGCCCTCGGCGTACTCGTCGATGCGGTCGTTAACGTTAATTTTTTTGATCGGTTCGTTTGAAAGCGTAACGTTGTAAGTCGGGCGCGAATCAACCAGAATCTTGCCGTTGCGGTCGAAGATGGCTCCGCGCGGCGCGGGAATCGGAATCATTCGGATGCGCTGGTTTTCCGCTTTTTCGCTGTAATATTCGCCTTTAACAATTTGCAGGTAATAAAGCCGCACTCCGAGAATACTCAGCAGTATAAAAGCAATCACATGAATCGAGCCGATTCTGAGACTAAGATTTTGCGTATAGTCGTTTAACTTCATATACAGAACACCCAAAGGAAAAAGTTTAATTGTTAATGAGTAATTACTGCCGGAAAATCGAAAATTTTGATTAACCCTAAAATCTGCGGTTAATCGAGCCGCATTATTTACCTAAACGGATCGGGTTGCGTCGCCGCGTTTGGCGGCGCGGCTGGAACATATCGCGCTTGCGCCGTACCGGTGTTTCCAAAACAAATCTATCCAGAAACAAATAAACGAATGTGCCGACAATTGTCGTCCAGATAAGCGTATAAGCGATTATTTCGACAAACTGCACGGACGGTTCCTGTCCTAAAAGCCGGTGCATCCCGTAATAAACCAAATCATCGAGTAAACAAGCACCTGCTATGACGGGAATTCTGAGTAGAAGGTTGTCTAAGTAGACCCTTCGCGCAAGCTCTGAAACCACATAAGCTATAAGGGTTTTAGACAGTCCGTTCGCGCCGAGCAGCCCGCCGCTCAAGGCATCGACGGCGATACCTGCGAACGTTCCGAAAAACAGCGGTCTGAGAGCATCTCTCTGTAAGGCGGCGTAAACGATGATAATCAGCGGGAAATCAATATACCCCAACGGTTCAGCGACATTTCGAAGCGTCCACTGTAATAACACCGCAACTATCAGAGCAATTGTAATTTTTACTTGTTCCATCTAAAAAGTCAGCGGCAAGCGGTTTGTTTGATAATTCGTGAAAAATCAATTCGTTAAACGGCTTACAACTTACGGCTACTTCTTGCTATCCTTTAAGGCGTTCGGCAATTGTTGTTCGAATTGCGGGCGCGGCGGCGATTCATAAAGTAAAACGCCGACTTCCTGCATTGAGTTAAGCCTCGCGCTCGGATGAATAAATATCTGGTGCGGAACGGTCGCCGTTCCCGAACGCACCTCGACAATTTCGCCGACCTTTAAGCCTGCCGGATAAATTCCGTCCTGACCGGTCGTGTAGATTCCTTCGCCGACCTTTACCTCGACGCTTCCCGGAACGTAGCGCATTTCGAGAATTTCTTTTTTACTCGTTCCGCTGACGACGCCGAGAGCGTTTGAATTTCCGATTTCGCCGATAACGGCTCCGAGCCCGGATTTGTCTCTCGTAATCAAATCGACCTGCGCCGTCAAAGGGCTGACCGCCGTAACGCGCCCGACAAGCCCGCCGTCTGTGACGACCGGCATATTTAATTTTACGCCGTCGAGACTGCCGCGATTGATAATCGAAGAATCGAACCAGACGGACGGATCGCGCCCGATGATTTTAGCCGGTAAAATCTTGTATTTGCTTTGTTCCTTAAGATTAAGAAGCGATTTGAGCCTTTCGTTTTCGGCTGTCAACTCTTCGGTTTGTTTGATTTCGACCTGAAGTTCCTGAACGCGCTGTTTTAAAGTGTCGTTTTCGGATTGAGCAGTTCGCAGATTGGCGATTGACTGAAAATAATTGGAAAAAGCGGAACTGACGGTTGTTACGGGAGATTGGACAAAATCAGCGACGACCTGCGCCCAAACGCGAACCATTCTCTGCCCCGAATTTATTTCGCGCGCGTCGAATGCCATTAAGATAAAATTACCCAAAAGAAGCGCGATCATCAGCCAGGGAGTCAATCGCCATACTTCTTTTTGACTTCGTTCTGCCATCTCTTTTAACTACAAATTATGAATTATCAATTATGAATTACAAACGCTTTGATATTTCTTTTGACTGGCAATTTGAAATTCATAATCAATTTAACTTCCTGTCATCAATGAATTATCCCATTTGACGCGCTTCAGAAGTTCGATGTCCGAAAGCATTTTACCGGTTCCGAGCACGACGGACGAAAGCGGATCGTCGGCGATGACGACCGGCAGACCGGTTTCGATCATCAAGCGTTTATCGAGATTTTTGAGCAGCGCGCCGCCGCCGGTCAAAACGATTCCGCGTTCGACGATGTCTGCGGAAAGTTCGGGCGGTGTGCGCTCGAGCGCGACGCGCACGGCGTTGATAATCGTCGAAATCGAATCGGAGAGAGCTTCGCGAATCTCTTCGTCGGTAATCGTAATTGTTTTCGGAATGCCTTCGATCAGATTTCGCCCGCGCACGTCCATTGAAAGGGGCTCTTCGAGCGGGAACGCGCTCCCGAGCGCGATTTTAATGGCTTCGGCGGTTCTTTCACCGATCAGAAGATTGTATTTTCGTTTGATAAACTGCGTTAAGGCTTCGTCCATCTCGTTTCCGGCGACGCGCACGGCGCGCGAGTAAACGATGCCGGAAAGCGATATGACGGCGATGTCCGTCGTTCCGCCGCCGATATCGACGACCATATTTCCGTGCGGCTCCGTAATGGGCAGTCCCGCGCCGATTGCCGCCGCCATCGCTTCTTCGACCAGGTAAACTTCCGACGCTTTGGCGCGATACGCCGAATCTTCAACGGCGCGGCGCTCGACCTGCGTGATTTCCGACGGAATTCCGATAACGACGCGCGGGCGCACCCACGATTTTCCGTTGTGCGCTTTGCGTATAAAATGCTGAAGCATTTTCTCCGTCACTTCGAAATTGGCAATCACGCCGTCTTTCATCGGGCGAATGGCGACGATATTGCCCGGCGTGCGTCCGAGCATTTCTTTGGCGTCGCGCCCGACGGCTTCAACCTGATTTGTAACTTTATTGATTGCAACGATCGAGGGTTCGGAAACGACGATGCCGCGACCCTTCGCATATACGAGCGTATTCGCCGTGCCAAGGTCAATCGCTAAATCGCTCGAAAATAAACTGAACAAAGACTTAAATGCCATTTTATATTAAATTTTCCGTGTAATTTTGTTACTAAACGTTGTGTTTGAAAAGGAAGAGTATTGCCCTCAAAAAACCGCCGGAGCAATGTTTAAGAGAAGGCTTTCGCCCCAAACATTAACTATTAAGCATACACCTATTTTGCTTTATTTTTCCAACTGTTAATGGAAAAATTCAAAAAAAACTTCGAAAAATAAATTTTCGATTAATTAAAACAATTTCGCTTCAATATTATCAAATAAAAAAGGCGGATGTTAACCGCCTTTTAATGATTAATTGAAATAAAATTTATTTCTCTTTGGCTATCAATCGTTCGTTGCTGTCGCCGTGGCGCGTTTCAACGTCGGGAATCAGGTAATTTTCGACTTTCGGAACGGATTGCTCGCTTTCGAGCGCCGCCTTTAAAGCGTCGCTGATATATTTTACCGGAATGATTTCCAGTTCGTTGCGAACGTCTTCGGGAATTTCCTCTATGTCGGCTTCGTTGCGCTCAGGCAAAATAATGCGCCGGATGCCGGCGCGATGAGCCGCCAAAACTTTCTCTTTGATTCCGCCGACCGGAAAAACCAAGCCGGAAAGCGTAATTTCGCCGGTCATCGCCGTATCCGAACGAACTTTTCTGCCCGTATAAAGCGAAGCCATCGCCGAAGCCATCGTCACGCCCGCGCTCGGTCCGTCTTTCGGAATCGCTCCGGCTGGAACGTGAACGTGCATCCCGTTTTCCTTGATCGCCTGCGGCGAAATACCGAATTCCGAAGCGTGCGACCAAAGATAGGAACGCGCCGCCTGCGCCGATTCCTTCATCACTTCGCCGAGCTGACCGGTCAAGGTCAGACCGCCGCCGCCCGGAAGCGCCGTCGCTTCGATAAAAAGAACTTCGCCGCCCATTTCCGTCCAAGCCATCCCGGTCGCGACGCCGGCTGGCAGCTCTGCGCGCGCTTCTTCCGGATAAAATCTTGGCGCGCCCAGATAACCTTTCACGTCGTTTGCGGAAATCATAACTTTTTCCGTCGAGCCCTGCGCGACCTTCAGCGCCACTTTTCTGGCTAAGTTGCCGACCGTTCTTTCAAGCTGGCGAACGCCGGCTTCGCGTGTATATCGAGCCGTTAAAAGATTTATCGCGTCGTCGGTAATTTCTATCTGATCGTTCGCTAAACCGTTTTCCTTGATTTGGCGCGGAACCAGATATTGCTTGGCGATGTTCAGTTTTTCGGCGTCGGAATAACCGGCAAGCTGTATGATCTCCATTCTGTCGCGCAGAGGCATCGGGATCGGACCGAGCTGGTTTGCCGTCGCGATAAAAAAGACTTTCGACAAATCGAACGGCAGATCGATGTAGTGATCGCGAAACGTATCGTTTTGCGCCGGGTCTAAAATTTCGAGCAGAGCGGCAGCCGGATCGCCGCGGTAATCGTTGCCCATTTTATCGATTTCATCGAGCATTAAAACCGGATTATTAACGTTTACGCGTCTTAAAGTCTGAATAATTCTGCCCGGCATCGCGCCGACGTAAGTCCGCCGATGACCGCGCAGTTCCGATTCGTCGCGAACGCCGCCCAATGAAATGCGGTCGAATTCGCGCCCTAACGCGCGAGCGATCGAACGCCCGAGAGAAGTTTTACCGACGCCCGGAGGTCCGACAAACAAAATGATCGGGCTTTTTGAATCGGGACGAAGCTTGACGACGGCGAGCGATTCCAGAATGCGCTCCTTGATGTCTTCGAGACCGTAATGATCTTCGTCGAGAATTTTCTGCGCTTCGTTTAAATCGAGCTTTTCTTCGCTGGATTTTTTCCAGGGCAATTCGAGCACGTATTCGAGATACGTTCGAATCACGTGATAATCGGGCGCGGCTTGCGGCAGTTGCTCCATCCGGCGCAGTTCGCGCTCGGATTCTTTGCGAACTTCGTCGGGCAAATCCGCCGTTTCCAACCGCTCGCGCAATTGTTCGGCTTCGGCTTTTTCGCCGCCTTCATCGTCGCCGAGTTCTTTTTGAATCGCTTTTAACTGCTGGCGCAAAATGTAATCGCGCTGCGCTTTGTCCATTTCGGTCTGCGCCTCGGTCGCGATTTTCGAGCGAATCTGCATGATTTCGAGCTCGCGCGAAAGCGCGGCGTGCGTCAGCGTCAAAAGCTCGTCCGACGTTGAGGCTTCGAGCATTTTTTGCTCGGTTTCGATTCCGAGTTCGAGCACCGAAGCGAGAAAATAAGAAAGCTGCACGGGATCGTTCTGCGACATCACCGCCATCCGCACTTCGGGCGGAACCTGCGGAAGCATCGTCAGAGCCTGCTGAATCATGCCGTGAATATTGCGTTTTAAGGCTTCGACTTCTTCGTTATCGACGACTTTCAGTTCCGGCAAAACTTCCACTTTCGCTTTTAAGAAAGGAGCTTCCTGCGACCAGTTCAAAACTCGCACGCGATCGACGCCCTGCACGATCAGCTGCATAACGTCTTCGTTGCGCATCATTCGCTTGATGTTGACGACCGTTCCGATCTCGTAAATATCAGCCGGTTTAGCGTCGCTGCCGTTCACGTCATCGGTTTTTATCGTGATACACGCAATAAGTTTTTCTTCGGTTGATAAAGCCGATTCGACGGCTTTTACCGAGCGCTCGCGCCCGACCGAAAGCGGCACGACCGTATCGGGAAACATCGTTGTATTCTGCAAAGGCAAAACCGCAATTTCATATTGCTGAGCTGCCTGTCCCCTTATTCCGTTTTGATTGTTTGTGTATTCTTGAGCCATAAATATTCGTGTTTATATCAGATGCTTTTTTAACGATTATGGTTTAGTCTCTTCTGTCTTCCGCAAATGAATGATCAGCAAACCGTTATCGAAATTATGCTCGATACACGCGCCGTCAATCGAATCCGGGAAATTCAAGGTTTTCTCAAAACGGCTGTAAGTAATCTCCATCTGCTGATACGTCATACCGACGGCGCAGACTTTATCGCGACGACAGCCCGCAATATGCAGGTGACTTCCCTGAATATCAATTTCAATTTCCTCTGCCGCGACGCCCGCCAGCTCGACTTTTACCAGCCAACCGTCAGGCGTTTGATAAACATCCGCCGCCGGAAACCAAAGTCTGCCCGAAGGCTTTGCGTTTTTCGACGAAGCCAGGAAATGAAAGTAGCGATTTATTGATTTAGCCATAAAATCTTAACTTTATTTTACGTAATAACCTTTTGGCGAGTTAATAATAACTTTTCCGAAATTCCTCTTTTTATCTTCCGATAATCTAATCTTTAAGTCGCGCCATTCATTATCTTTTGCCGAATTACTTTGCAAGTATTCAATAGAATATTGGTTTTTAAGTTTATCAAATTCGAAAAACTCAATTTTCTTAAATTCATTTTCATCATATATTTCAAAATCCTTCTGAGTTAAATTTTTCAAATAGCCACCCTTATTGCTCCAAACTGAAAAATTAATCCGTACGATTTTTGAATCGACAAAAAGAACGCAATCTGTCCCATTTTCGGCTGATGGAGAAGGCAGTAAGTTTCTTTCCTGCGCTTTTATTGCACAGATTGAGAAAAGTATAAATAAACCCAATACAATTTCTTTGATTGAAAATTTCATAAAGTTTATCCTTTTTTCCAGAAACTTGCGCCGCTTGAGATTTCTTCGAGCGTTTCGGCGATTTCGCGTTCGTCTTCCATTTCGAGCGCAATGTCAGCCATCGCGATAATTCCGGCAAGCTCGCCCTGCTCATTAACTACAGGTATCCGGCGAACTTGCCTATCGCCCATTAAACGAATTGCTTCAAACGCGTAATCGTCCGAGCCGACCGAAAAGATTTCAGTCGTCATCACGTCGCCGATCGGCGTCGCGGCGTCTTTGCCTTCGGCGACGGCGCGCACGACAATGTCGCGGTCTGTCACGATGCCGACGAGTTTTTTATTCTCGACAACCGGCACGACGCCCATATCTCCGTCGCGCATAAACACGGCGACTTCCTGCAAAGTCGTCGCTCTTGTCGCCGTCTGCACATTCTTCGTCATAATTTCCCGGCAGCGCCGCCGGGCATTTTCTGCAAAGCTATTTTCACCCATTTTGTTAATCTCAACTTACCTTTTCGATACTTTTTATTTTGTTTGACTTAAACGAATAAAGCAAGCATAAATTTCGGCGCTTGATTTGCCAATCCAAAATCTAGAATTCAGAATATACGTATGGGCAAATGTCACGAAAACAAACGCAAACCGAAACGCGAAGGAAAACTGCACACGATCGGCAAAGCCGAAGCCGTTCCAACGGGGCGCGGCGCGACCGTCAAATTAAAAGACGGCTCGGAAGTGGCGCTTTTCAACATCGGCGGTAAATTTCACGCAATCGAAAATTTCTGCCCGCACAAAGCCTATCCTCTCGCAGATTCGAGAACTTACGGAAACATCGTCGAATGCGACCTTCACGGCTGGCGGTTCGATGTCAGAACCGGAGAATGTTTTACAAAAAAAGACTGCTCGATCGAAGCTTATGAAGTGAAGGTTGAAGACGGGTTGATAAAGATTTTGGTTTAATCAAAAGATTATGAAAGTAGTAAATTTCAAAAATAATGCTTTGTTTCTTATTTTACTTCTCGTTTTCTTCAATCAGAACTTCGCCCAAACCAAAACCGTCGCTCAGATCGATAAATATGCAAAAACTGTTTCTCGCTTAATGGAAACACAGAAACAGAGGATTTTTGCTGATATTTCTTCTAACGGGAAAAAATCGAATTGGAAGGAATTTAAGACTGAAAAGACGCGGGATAGTGCTGATACAGGCGACAATTTAAGTAAAAACGCTTATGTTTGGATGAAAGACGGAAAGATTGTTTCGACGACTTTTACTTTTCAAAGTCCGTCCCGTGATTGGGCGCATTTCGTAACTTATTATTTTCGTGCGGATGGAACTTTAGCAAAGGCTGAATCTACATTGAATACTTTCTACGGAAATGTAACCGCTGACCGAAATTACTATTTCGATTCAAATGGAAAGATTGTAAAACAAAATGTTAAGTATCTTGATTTAGAAACGCAAAAACCTATAAATCTGATACAGATTAGAAAAAGACAAGACTTTATTGATAGAAAAGTGAAATTTTTTAAGACTACAAACAAGCTGCCGTTTATAAAATTGATTAACAAAAAACAGCGCGGAAAACAATCAAATAAATTTTAATAGAACTCAAAGCCTTTCAATTACAAATAATGTTGCTTATCCATCATCGCCGATCGCTTCGACCGGCATGCCATTAACGCTTCTTCGCACAATTCATATTCTTCGGGCGTTTCGGGCTGTTTATAGTTGAAGACGGTTTGATTAAAATTTTGGTTTGATTAAATAAAGGTTAAAATAATCTTTATGGAAACATTTACTCCGCTTTTTATTTGTTTTGGTATTCCTTTAATCGGAGTTGTTGTTTATGCCAAATTATTTGCAGGAGTGCCGGACAATACTATTTTCAAAATCGGACTTGTTAACACAATTAATTACTTAGGTTGGTTTTCAGTTTTTTCAACAGTATATCTTCTCGGCTTGTCAGGAATGGCTATTTTAGGTTTTTCTTATTTGATATGCATAGCTCCAATTTTATCAATCGGTTTTTCGTATTGGATTTTGTTGCACAAAAGTGAATTAACAAACTATCGTTACGCTTTATTTACTTCAATTTCTTACATTGTTCTGATTTTATGTTTTACTGTTTTAATTTATTTCAAGCCATTTGATTAATTAAAATTGTTCTTTTTAGATTCCATCATCGCCGATCGCTTCGACCGGGCACGCCATCAACGCTTCTTCGCACAATTCGTATTCTTCGGGAGTTTCCGGTTGTTTATAAACGAACGAATAACCGTTTTCGTCGTAGCGCGTGAAGTTTTTCGGCGAAGTGTCGCGGCAAACGTCGCAGTCGATGCATTGGCGGTCAACGTAAAATTTTCCGCGCGCGTTTTCCGGCAGTTTGTCTTGAATTTCCGCCATTTGGTTTAGTGAAAAACGATTTAGTGAAAAGTTAATAACAAAAAACACTTTTCACTAAATCGTTTTTCATTATTAACTTTTTTATTAACTTTTTTGATTTTGCTCGGTTAATTTAATCATTCTTTCCAAAGCGATTAAAGCGAAATGCTTCGTTTCGTCGTCAACTTTGATTTGATTAACCACGTTTCCCGCCGCGATATTTTCCAGCGACCACGCCAGATTCTGCGGCGCGATGCGATACATTGTCGCGCACATACACAAATCCGGCGCGAGCAAACGTATGTCTTTGTCGGGAAACTGTTTCTGCAAACGCAGGACAAGGTTTAATTCCGTTCCGATTGCCCATTTCGTCCCCGAAGGCGCGTTTGTAACCGTGTTGATGATGTAAGAGGTCGAACCGTTTAAATCCGACGCTTCAACGACTTCGCGCATGCATTCCGGGTGAACGAGAACTTTTATGTCAGGCACTTCTTTGCGAATCTGTTCGACGTGCCAGGGTTTGAAGCGTCCGTGAACCGAGCAATGCCCGCGCCAGAGAATCAGTTTCGCATTTCTAAGTTCTTCTTCAGTGTTTCCGCCGAGCTCTTCGTGCGGATTCCACAAAACCATTTTTTCGAGCGGAATGCCGAATTTCGCGCCCGTGTTTCTTCCCAGATGCTGATCCGGAAAGAAAAACATCTTGTCGAATTCTTTGAGATAAACGTCGAAAAGCGGAACCGCGTTTGAAGAAGTGCAAACGACGCCGCCGTTTCGACCGCAAAAGGCTTTGATCGCGGCGCTCGAATTCATATAAGTGATCGGAGCGACTTTTTCTTCCAAAATTCCGATTTCGCGAAGCTGTTCCCAGGCGTCTTCGACCTGTTCGATCGTCGCCATATCAGCCATCGAACAGCCCGCGCCCAGGTCCGGCAAAATTACTTTCTGGTGCGGCTGACCCAAAATATCAGCCGATTCAGCCATAAAATGCACGCCGCAGAAAACGATGTATTCCGCTTCCTTACGCTGCGAAGCCATCACTGAAAGCTGATAAGAATCGCCCGTCAAATCGGCGTGTTCGATCACGTCGTCGCGCTGGTAATGATG
>JAOAPX010000026.1 GCA_025463125.1 Acidobacteriota bacterium
GCTTCACGCCAAAAGCTTTTATTTCGCCGCCAAATTCCTGCCGAAACACAAACAAAAAGCCGTCTACCCGATTTACGCGTTTTGTCGTCATGTCGATGATGAAATCGATGAAATCGATGAGGGAAACGAGACGAAAGCGATTGCTTCTGTCGAAAAATGGAAATCGGAGCTTGAAGAAATTTACGCTCAACCGAATGAGATAAAAGAAAAAGCGGCGAAAGAAAACAATAAACCGCAGATAAACGCGAATCCGCGCGAACTAAAAAATAAAGATCAAACATCAAAGATTATATTTCAAGATTCGAAAACGAAAGACCAATATAAAGAGCAGTATTACGTGCTATCAGCCTGGAAAGATTTGCTCGAAACTTACAAAATTCCGCAAAATCTGCCTTTTGAATTGATGCAGGGCGTTTTAATGGACACGCAGAAAAAGCGTTACGAAACGTTTGAAGAGTTATACGTGTACTGCTACCGCGTCGCATCGACAGTCGGTTTAATGTCTTCGGAAATTTTGGGTTATTCCGATCCGGTCGCGCTTCGTTACGCCGAGGCGATGGGAATCGCGATGCAGCTGACGAACATTCTGCGCGACGTTAAAGAAGACGCGCAAATGAACAGAATTTATTTGCCGCAGGAAGATTTGCGTCGGTTCGGCGTTACGGAACGGCAGATTTTCGATAATGAAGCGAGCGAAAGTTTTATCGAAATGATGAAGTTTCAAGTCCGAAGAGCGAGAGATTTTTACGCGGAAGGCGAAAAGGGAATCGGTTTGCTGGAAAAAGATTCTCGTTTTACGGTTTTGCTTGCCGCACGAATTTACGCGAAAATTTTAGACGAAATCGAAAAGCGGAATTACAATGTTTTTACGAGCAGAGCGCACACGTCAAAACGTCAGAAAATTTTCGCGATTCCCGGAATCTGGCTTGCCGCCGCTAAATTGTAAATGCAGTTCGCGAAATATTTACAGATTAAAATTACAGAGGCTTTTACATGAAGAAAATTCTTTCACTGCTGCTAATTTTCAGCTTTTTATTCGTTTCGGTCTTCGCTCAAAAAGGAAGTTACGCAGAGATAAAACAATTGCAGTCGCCGCAAAATCCGAAGCTCGGCTTTATGATTCACGGCGGAGCGGGCGTGATTAAAAAGGGAAGTTTGTCGCCCGAAAAAGAAAAGGAATATCGCGCCAAGTTGGAAGAAGCGCTGCTTGCCGGTTACAAAGCGCTGCAAAGCGGGAAATCCGGGCTCGACGCGGTTGAAACGGCGATCAGAATAATGGAAGATTCGCCGCTTTTTAACGCCGGAAAAGGCGCGGTTTTTACCGCCGAAGGAAAAAACGAGCTCGACGCTTCGATTATGGACGGCAAAACTTTGATGGCTGGCGCGGTCGCCGGGCTTCGTCACGTCAAAAACCCGATTACGCTGGCGCGCGCCGTTATGGAAAAATCGCCGCACGTCATGATGGTCGGCGACGGCGCGGAAAAATTTGCAAAGGAAATGAACATCGAGCTGGTCGATGAAAAATATTTCTGGACGCAGGAACGCTGGGACGCTTTGCAGCGAATCATTAAGCAGGAGAAGGAAAAAGAAAAGGCTGCCGGTGAAGGCAAAAGAGTTTCGCAAATCAATGATCTGCGGCTTGAACCGGCGAATAAATTCGGAACGGTCGGCGCGGTCGCGCTCGATAAAGAGGGAAATCTGGCGGCGGGAACCTCAACCGGCGGAATGACTTATAAAAAATTCGGGCGCGTCGGCGATGCTCCGATCATCGGCGCGGGAACTTATGCGAGCAATGACGCGTGCGCGGTTTCCGCAACCGGCTGGGGCGAGTTTTTTATCCGTTTGGGCGTTGCGCGCGACATCGCCGCTTTGATGGAATACAGAGCGCTGCCCGTTCAGCAAGCCGCCGATATGGTTATCAAACAAAAACTGCAAAAATTGGGCGGCGACGGCGGAATTATCGCGATTGATAAATTCGGCAATATGGCGATTTCCTTTAATTCCGAAGGAATGTATCGCGCCTACATTAACAGCGAAGGCAAACCGGTCGTCGATATTTACAAGGATTAGTATTTACATTTTCCGAGAAATAAGGCGCGCATAATGCATATAAAATGGGTACGCGGATAATTTATATTATGTGTTCCGTGAAAATCCGCTTTGCTGGTAAAAAAGGTTTGCGTTTTATTTTCTTAAAAACTCAAAAAATATGCTTTCAGCGGAAATCATCGCCATCGGTTCGGAACTTTTGACGCCGGAAAAAACCGACACGAACAGCTTGTGGCTGACCGAAAAACTCAATGAGATCGGCATCGAAGTAAAGCTTAAAACGATTGTCGGCGACGACGAATTGCGTCTCGAAGAAACAATTCGGGATGCCGTTGAGCGTTCGGATGTAATTATTACAACCGGCGGTCTGGGTCCGACCGAAGACGATATTACGCGGCAGATTTCAGCAAAAGCGATCGGGCGCAAGCTTATTTTTCACGAAGCTTTGGTCGAAGATCTGCGGGAGAGATTTCGCCGCTGGGGACGCGAAATGCCGGAAATCAACAAGCGCCAGGCTTACGTTATCGAAGGCGCTGAAATTCTGCCGAATCCGAACGGCAGCGCCGTCGGGATGCTCGCCCGCATCGAAGCGAAAGTTCTCGTCGTTTTGCCTGGACCGCCGCGCGAACTAAAACCGATGTTTGAAACGGGCGTTTTGCCGGAATTGAAAAAGCTTGCGGGCGAAATTTTCGTGAAAAGAAAAATTCTGCGCGTTTCTGGAATGGGCGAATCGGCGGTTGACGAAGCGATCGCGCCGATTTATAAATCTTTCGAACACGTGCAAACCTCGATTCTTTTTAATCGAACCGAAATCGAAATCCATTTAAGAGCGCAGTCCGGCTCGGAAAGCGAAGCCGAAAATACGCTCGAAGAACTTGCCGGTTTAATCGGGAAAAAACTCGGCGAAGCGGTTTTTACGACGAACGGCGAATTGATGGAAGAAGTCGTCGGCTCGCTTTTAGCCGAAAATGGAAAAACTCTTTCGGTCGCCGAAAGCTGCACGGGCGGCTTGATCGGCGAACGTTTGACCGATGTTTCGGGCTCTTCAAAATATTTTATTCAGGGCGTGATTGCCTACGCCAACGAAGCGAAAATCGCGACTTTAAACGTCTCGCCGTCAATAATCGAAACGCGCGGCGCCGTCTCGGCTGAAACCGCCGAGGCGATGGCAAAAGGAATGCGCGAGCTTGCGCAGACCGATTACGCGATTTCCGTGACCGGCATCGCCGGACCTTCAGGCGGCAGCGAAGAAAAACCAATCGGAACCGTTTTTATCGGTTATGCGGACGAAACACGGGTTAAATCCGTCAAAATCCTTCTGCCCGGCGACCGCTACCTGATTCGCTGGCGCGCGAGCCAGGCGGCTTTGGATTACCTGCGCAGACAAATATTGAAAAACTTTCAAGGTTAAATTTAGTGATTTGTTAGATTTAAGGGTAAAAGCCCTTTTTTCTAATTTTTCTAATTAAGCTTAATAAAAAAGAAGGCGGATAGAATGTTCCGCCTTCTTTTTTACTGATCTTTATTGATCGGCAACCAATAGCAGTTCATTTATATCACCTGCAATCCCTATGGTTTGCGGCGTGAACTTAAGTCTCTTGGAGGTTACGGTTATAAAATAAGTTTCACCGACGCGAAGATCCTTAAAGCGGTATTTGCCAAACGGGTTGGAAGTTGCTGTTTTAACATTTCCCGCCGTATCGGTTATTGAAATTCGCGCATTTGAAACCGGCTTATTACTGGCAGACATTACTTGCCCTGTAAGAGACGCGCCCGCAGCCGTCGGACCTATAAGTAAAACTTTACCGTTGGTCGTAACGTCTTCGGGGGCGCCTTCATTAAACATAAAGTTCTGAAATGTTAAACTGGAAGTGTTTCCATTACTTCCTACCGCCTTAAAGTTTAGCTTCAGAAGAGTTCCGCCGCCGCTGATTGGTACGCCTGTTGTGCTGAATACAACAACTCTCAGCAATCCGGGTGTATTGGGATTGCAAACTACGCTTCGACCGTCACTGATTGTTCCTGCGCTTGCGCAAGGCGTAGAGTGCGGCATTAAAACGTTAGAATCGTAAATCAAGTTAAATTCATATCCGAAAATGTTTTCGCCCGTAGTATCTGACGCTGTTAAATCTACGGTAAAATTAGAGCCGGAAGAAGTAAGCTGTGGATTTGGAGCAGTAACGACCACTGCCTGTTCGGGGCGTGCCGAATCGCTCTGTTGTTTGTCTGACTGTTTCTCTTCCGGACGAAGCGCATTCGGATTCCAATTGCCTGTAACCTCGCCCATTAGAATCGCGCTGTAATCCTGATTACTGGAAGTCATCTGGAGGTTTGCATAGGAACGGCTAGCTGGAATAAATTTCCACGTTCCCGATAATCCGGGATTCGGAATGTAAGCCACATACTGAGCAATATATGATGCGTCGAGAGAAGTAATCGTTCCGTTTCCCGTAACGTCCGCCGCCATCTGCTGTGTTGAGTTTAAGGTGATAAACCCGACGACGTGCTGCGCGACGGCTGTCGCGTCAGAGTTGGAAATGCCGTTGACCTGACCCGTTTTGGAAGGGGTTACCGTATAAGGACCCGCTCCGAAACCTGTTAGTAAATAGTCACCGTTTGCATCGGTTGATCCTGAGACGGGAATTGATCCCGAAGCGTTAAGCACAGTATTCGGAACAGGCGTCGTAACAGGCGCGTTTGCATACGTAACCCGTCCGCTAATGGTGCCGGAAATGATGCTGACATTGCCGTTTGTCGTGTTTACGCATGGAATGCCTTCATTGAAACGGAAGCCTGCGAAATTCAGATTGCTCGTCGTTCCGATCCCGCCGGACGATACAAATCTTATATTCAACAAAATGCCGGCACCCGATAAAGGACTGGTATTAAAGCCTGAAACAACTAATGTGCCCGAAGAATTATTGGTTGTAATTGTCCAGCCGTTGCTCAGCGTTCCCGCCGATTCTATAGCCACAGGGGTTATTACCGCCGGATTATAATTAAGCGTAAAGTCGAATGCCAGAATATTTCGCCCGGTTGTACTGTCAACGTTTACCGGGACGAGAAATTGAGAGTTGGTCGCAACGGTCGCTCCGGCAGGAATCGAAACATTGTTACAAGTGAAATAAGTAACAGTGTTGTCGCTTGAAGTCGAAGCTGTATTTTGCGCACCGCTTTCAGAGCCGGCTGCCGCTCCTGATGGGACGGTCGCTGTTACCGTGCCGCTGCCGGTCATTCCGCTGACGGCGACATTGTAAGTTGCGCCGCTGCCTGTTACCACAGCCGTTGTAGCTCCTGCCGTTCCGCTTAAAGTTACGTCCGAAGAATCGAATCCCGTAACCGGTTCGCTGAATGTGACGGTAAAATTAATCGGCGACGTGCTGGTCGGATCAGCCTGACCGGTTGCTTGATTAATCGTGACTGTGGGCGTGACGGGTTCAAAATCGAAAGTTGTTTCCGAATTGTTGATGCCGATAATGAAATTATCTACATTACCTGTAAAGCCGCCGGAAATCGGTCCGCCTAATTTGAAAATCAAACCGCCGTGATTCGGATCGGTATGAATGCCGATATGCGGGAAAGCTGCCAGGAGTTCCGCGCGCGTACACGGATTCGACTGCGGGCAAGCCCCGTTACTGCCCGTTGAGCTGGTTCTTGTTGCCCAAAATGTTCCGTTTAACACATTCCAGTTTTGCCAGACATTTTGCTGAACTGTACCGGCAGGCGCTTCCTGATAAGGTTCGTAAACGATTCTGCCTTGAAAAGTATTGTTCGTATCCGTCAAATCATAATCGACCGGGAACTGCAAAGAAATTGAAACTGCCGGATTTGCCGCGTTTGTATGTTGGTATGAACTGTAGGAAAGGCGCGTGATCTGAGCAAGTTCGGTGCCGAGAAACATCGGACCGTTATTGAAAAATATAGATCTTCCTGTGTCGTTCACATTCAACTGCGCGCTGCCTATTCCAAGCGGAGGCGCTGCCGGACCAGCAACGTATTTTCCGGTTCCGACTCCGCCTGCCGGGCTTTCATCAAGGAACATCCATCCTTGTCCCGCTGCAGGCGTAATTACAAGCGGGGTTCCCTGAAAACCGAACGTGCCGCGCCCCGGCGTTGTTTCGGTGTTGGTATCCGTGCCGCTCATCAGAAACGGCGTATATTTAATATTAGCTGATGCTGGTCCGGCAATGTCGGGCTTGCCGCCCGGCGCTGTCGCCGTTCCGCCGTATATGACGGGAATCTGAGCGGCATATCCCGGTTCTCCGCTGTCGGCGGTAGTGACAACCGGGCTCGTTGTTCCAAGCCAGTTTCCTCTGAAATTCTTAAGATTTGTAGTGCCCGGTGCCGGAAGCGAACCGCCTGTTTGACGATCGACTATTTGCCCGTACCAGTTGCCGCTGATGTTGTTATTGCCGAACCCGCTGTTTGCCGCTCTTTGAACCGGCGAGTTGGTTCCGCCGCTGGCATCGATAAATAATACGCCTACGGTCCAGTTATTGGTAATGAAATTTTCCGTGACTGTCATATTGTCGGTCTGATTTCGGAAAATTAACCCGGTACGATTGTTATCAATGACATTATTGCGAATGGTGTGTCCATTGCTATTATTAATATCGATTCCGGTGCGATTGCCCGTAATAACATTGTCATGAGCCAGCAAACCGGTTAGAGAAGTTCCCTGAACCGCAATACCTGTCATGTTTAAGTTGGAATTATTCCAGTCGGTTGTGTTATTACCTTCCCGGGTAATCGTAAAGCCCCGGACTTCCGCGTTATTTGCGCTGATTAGAACTGTCGCGCCGTTGCCTCCGGCAGCTCCGGAAATGGTTGTGCTCGCCGCGCCCGCGCCGCTCAGGATTACGTCGGCTTTATTTATATTTACATCTTCAACGTAAGTGCCGGAAGCAACATTAACCTTGCCGCCGCTGTATACGCCGTTAATGCCTTGTTGAATATTTTGGTAAGGAGCGTCAATCGTTCCAAGACCTCCAGCCGGAGCATTATCGTCAACATATGTAGTGAATCTTCCGCTGACGCCTCCGGAAAACTGTGCGCTGATATATGCGTTATCATTACTTGCGCTGAGAGCTGCAAGATTAGGATAATCCGCCGGATCGCAGCTTGCCAGCAAAGCAATGTCCGCGCCGTTATTAGCGGGCGGTCCGAATGTGTTGCCTGTAAAAGTAATTTTTGCCCCGTCTATTACCCAGCCGCGCGTGCCCGAAACATTGTTGTTCAGAATCGAACCTGTTGTTCGAGGGCTGCCCGCATTGATATAAGCTGGTTGCCGCAGCGAGTGAATAGTATTGTTTTGAAATAACAAGCCGCTTAAACTTCCCGCTACTTCGAAGGCGCGGCTGGTAGCATTTAAAGTCAGATAACTGGGTCCGTAAATTAAATTATTTTGGGCAGTAAAGTTGTTCGCGTTAACCAAAATAAGATTGTGCACGCCGGCGGTATCATCGGTTTTTACAATCTCAAGGTTGTCGAGCGTCACGTTTGCTGCGGTAATGGAAAACATATGGCTCGTCGAGCCGGGAAATTGTATAACCGGACGAGTTGCGCCTGTGCCGATTAAAGTAATCCCGGCTTTATTAAGCGGTACCGGACTGGAAATCGGGTAAGTTCCCGAGCACACCTGAATAGTATCGCCCGGGGCGGCGGCAGTAACCGCGGCTTGAATTGTTGTAAAGGATGCGCCCGCACAAGCTGAATCATCATCTACTACAAGAGTTGTCATCAGCGAATTTTTAGCCGATGACGGTTCAGTGGCAATGAGAAAGGAGAAAGGACTGATAAGTTGTGGGAAAAGGTTTTGATTAAACGTCTGCGCTGAGCTGTTAGTAGCCGGCGCCAGTAAAAAGATTAATAAACTAAAAATAGCGTAGATACGTGTTTTCAAGCTTTTTTTAACGATATCTCGATTGAGAATTGAGTAAAGGGAAGACCGGTTCCGCCCATTGTGTGTAGGTGACATAATTTAACTCTCCGTCTGTTTTTTTTTAGTCCTGGATTCCTGAAGAGGACTGATTCGATTGATTTCATTCAGCTCAATAAATTAATTGGCTGAAAGTTAACAGTTAATACAAGGCAAAACCGCTTTTGCACTTCGGATTAAACTTTTGTGTTAACCGAAATGGACATGTGCAGCCCGCATTTGTTCGTATAGTTGTTTGCTTGTTTTGAGAGACGGAATGTCTTAAGATGCAGATTGTACGGTCGCATCTTTTGAAACATTCCGTCTCAAAAGGTTAAGCCTACGCCCGGCGGATAATTGACGTTATCCGCCGGGTTTTTTGTAAGTTAACCCAATCAGGTAAACAAGTAGTTCGCCTGATATTTTTTTACAAAAAGACGAGGCATCTTTTCAAAGATACGTCATCTTTTTAATGAAAATATTCTGATTGATCAAAGTGGTATTTTTCCGTTGGATGATAAGAAACAGGTTATCATCTGCGAGTAATTTATAATTAATAACGTGAAGTATTTTACCCGTTTAGAGAATCGCGCTATTCTTTTATTTAAGTCAAAAAAATTAAAGTAGTTACTTTTGTCTTATTAAAAGCAAAAAAGTGTTTAATAATTATTTATTTGATTGGTTAGTTTTATTTGAGTGTTTTATTTCTAAAGTAAAGTATTAAAGGTTTTGTCTCAAACAATTTTGTCGTCAAGTTTATAGGGGTTGAAATTATCATACGCAAAATTGTTTGTCAAGGCTTAATATTCTGGTGCGCCGGGTTTGATAAGTAAATAGTTTTTTGTAAGATTCAAGTATTATTCAAGATGAAGTAATTTTTGCGACAGACCAAATATATTAGTAATGAACAGCTTTTACGAGGTAATGATCGAACGCAATTTTTCGAGCGCGCACCAGCTGCGCGGTTATAAGGGGAAATGCGAGAATTTGCACGGGCACAATTATAAAATCGAGATTTTCGCGCGCGGCGAAGAGCTTAATAACATCGGATTGCTGATTGATTTCGGCGATTTGAAAAAAGCGGCTGACGAGATTGTTACTTATCTCGATCATCGAAACATTAATGAGCTTCCGCCGTTTGATGAAGAGTTAAATCCTTCGGCGGAAAATCTCGCCCGATATATTCTGGAATATATCGCTTCGAGAATTGACGACGACCGCGTAAAGGTTTACAAAGTCCGCTGTTTCGAAACGCCGACCAGTATCGCCACTTATCAAGTAGATTGATCGGCGTTAACCTTTAAATTCAATTTAAAAAGCTTTTTTACGGCTTTTTTGCTGCGCTTTACGGGCTTGTTTTACAAACCCGTCGGAAAGGCTTCGTATTCTTCGCCCGCTTCCCAATCGGAATCTCGTTCGAGCGGTTCGACGGCGGTTGTTTCGTCAAAATGAATCACAGCGTCGAACTGCTCGGCTACGCGCGCCGTAAAATAATGGCTTTGGCGTTCGGTTTGCGGGCGGTAAATGACGCCGATGGCGCGTTCGAGCAGCGGTTTGCCGAGAAGTTTTTTCTCGTCGCTTTCGTCCGGAAGCAGCAGAATAAATCTTTCGAGCCCGGTATTGTGAAAAAGCGTTTCGACACTGTTCGGAAGCGCCGGGCGCACATTTTTTCTTTCCGCTCTGCCGCCCCAATCGGTTGCCGCCGTGACGGTTCCGCTGTAAGTCGAAAAGCCGACAAGCATCGCTTCTTTGCCGTATTGCTCGCGAACCAATTGCCCGACGTTCCATTCGCCGCGTCTGCCCATTTCAGTGGCGCGCGCGTCGCCGAGATGCGAATTATGCGCCCAGACAACGATTTTCGCTTTGTTTTCCTTGTACAACAAAAAATTTTCCAGCCGACTAATCGTTTCCGTCATATGACGGTCGCGTAAGTTCCAGGATGAAACGTCGCTTCTGTACATCAGACGGTAATACTGCTCGGCGTTTTTTACGAGACGGGCGTTTTGTTCGGCGTAGAAAAAATCCTCGTCGCCGCCGCGATTTACAAGTTCGGCGGCGCGTCGATTCAATTCTAAAAGCTGGTTGACCACTTCGTCTTCGCACGATTCCGCGAATCCTAAACCGGCGGAATAACCGTAAGTCTGCGTGTCTTCTCCGAAATCTTCAAAACACGAATAACGCTCGCGCGCTCGCTTTGCGCCCTCGGGATCGTTTTTTTCCAAATAATCCAGAACCGCTTCGATCGAAGTGTGCAAGCTGTAAAGATCGAGACCGTAAAAACCGGCTTTTCCGTTATCGCCGCTTAAGCTGTCGTTATAAGCCCGCAGCCATTCGATAAAATCGACGACGACCGTGTTTCGCCACATCCACGAAGGAAAACGTTTGAATTCGCCGAGCGCTTCGGTCGCGCTGCGGTCATCGCCTTTTCCCCGGACGAATTGATTTATGCGGTATGCGTCTGGAAAATCGGCTTCGACGGCGACGGCGTTAAAACCTTTTTCCGTAATCAAGCGCTTTGTGATCTGCGCTCGCGCCTCGTAAAACTCGTGCGTTCCGTGCGAAGCTTCGCCTAAAAGCACGAATCGCGCGTCGCCGACCGCGTTAATCAGCGCATCGTAATCAGAATTTTTTCCTCTTTCGAACGGCAGAGCCGCGCCGCGTATAATGTCTTTTGCTTTTATAGCCGTATTTTCCTGCCCTTTGTTCATAAGCCCTTTTATAAAAAACGTTTTATTTACGTTATTTTTTCAAATACTTTCGAAGCTGTAAAGAAAAAAGGCGTTATAAAATCGCGCAAAAAGGTTTTTAATTAGAGTTTATTAACCTGTCGATTACTGATGGTCTTTATAAAAACATTTTTGCGCGCGTTTTTATAACGCCTTTTTATTTAATGACGGAGAACGCTGAAAAAAAGCGGAAATGAATAAAGAACTTCACAAAACCTTTCGCGCCCTTTAAACTACATTAAATGGACCGCAAGCTTTTGCCTCGAAATTTTTAAAGCTTTTGAGCGCGAAGCCGCTCGCAAAATTTCTTTAACTCAAATTAAAGATGCGAAAACGACGGAGATGTTTTTTTGTAAGCGGAATGGGAATAAAGAGATTTTTCAGTAAGATTTATTACAATTTCAAGGCATTCGGCAGAGTCACGCCGATCGCGTTTATCACGACGTTTTTGCCGTTTCTCGGCACCACGATTTTAATGACGATCGCGTTTCCGCTCGGATACTGGCTGCGGGAAAACTGGGAGATCGGCACCGGTTTATACATCGGCGTTATCGTGCTGTTTTGCGGCTTGGCGCTTTTGCCGACAAACGTCATCGGCATTGTCGGCGGCTGGGCGTTCGGTTTCGAATTCGGCATAGCACTTTTAATGACGGGTATTTGCAGCGCGGCGCTTTTGTCTTTTTCGATCCATATGCGGATCGTCGGCGAAAAATTACCGGCTGTTTTCGAAGGTTATCCAAAAGCGAACGCGATTTATAAAGCTTTGCTCGGACAATCAATCCGACGAACTACATTAATAATCTTTTTGCTGAGGCTTTCGCCGCTGATGCCGTTTGCTTTAACCAATTTTTTAATGGCTTCGGCGCGCGTTCCGGTTAAAGCGTTTTTTCTCGGCACGCTTTTCGGAATGCTTCCGCGTTCGTCAGCGGTGGTTTTAGTCGGAGCCGGGCTTTCCGAGCTTAGCTTAGAAAATTCGCCGGATTACTGGATGATAATTATAGGAATTATCGCCACTGTGATCTCGGTTTTCGTCATCGGATTTATCAGCAAACGAGCGCTTGAGCGTCTAACTTACGAAAAGATTCCCGGTTAATTCGAGGTCTGTTATTAAATTTTTTATTTAAATAGAAAAAAGTCGTAATCTTTAATTCAGATTACGATTTTTTTGTTTAATTTATATTTGAATTATTGCAATTTAAATTCAGTAACTTGTTTATTATCTTCTTTAACAATCATCGACCGCTTTTGATCGTTTCCGCCGTGAACCAATGATAAACAAAATCCCATTGCCAGCGTTACGGCAAATCCGATTGCAAACCGTTTGATACTCATACTCACATCCCTCGTAAACATAAAAGTCAAAGCCAAAAAATCCGCTTTGACAACAAAATTAAGTCTCAAAGGACTAAACGCCGCAAGTTTTTCCTGCGGCGTTTAAGATTATAATTGATTCAAATTGGCGAGTAAAGATTGTTGCGTGAATAATTTACCCGGCTAAAATCTGCCGGTAAATTTCCGGATCGACGTTTCCGCCGCTCGCTACCAAACATACTTTTTTGCCCGCAAACAACTCTTTATTCTCCAGAATCGCGCCTAAAGTAAGCGCGCCGGTCGGCTCGACCTTTAAGTTTGCGAGGGAAAACAGCAACCGAACGGCTTCTTTTATTTTTTCGTCGGAAACTTCGAAAATTCGCTCAACACCGGATTTAATGATTTCCCAGTTCAGATTGCCGAGCGAAATCGTTCGCGCGCCGTCTGCGATCGTCATCGGTTCGGTTTCGTTTCTGACGATTTTTCCCGCTTGCAAAGAGCGAAACGCGTCGTTTCCTAAAAGCGGTTCGGCACCGAAAAGCCGCGCCTGCGAGCTTTGGCGGCACAGACCTTTTGAAATTCCGGAAATTAAACCGCCGCCGCCGATCGGAGAGATTACCGCGTCGAAATCTTTTGCGGAAATTTCATCGCCGAGCGTCGAGTTTCCTTCGATCACAAACGGATCATCGTACGCGCTGGCGAAATACGCCTCCGGCATACGTTCGGCAAGCTGCGCGACGCGTTCGTTTCTGCCCGTAACTTTTGTATCGACCAGATCGATTGTCGCGCCGTAAGACTTCACAGCATCAATCTTTATCCGAGCCGACGTTTCCGGCATCACGACCGTGCATTTTTTCCCCGCCAGAAGACAGGCGTAAGCCAAAGCCTGACCGAAATTGCCCGAAGAAGCCGTTAAAATTTCATCGTTCGGAACGCTTGCAGCCAGATTATACGCGGCGCGAAATTTAAAGCTGCCCGTGTGCTGAAAAGTTTCCGACGCTATCGTCAGATCGATTCCGACGTGCGTTTTTAATTTTTCCGATTCGATAAAAGTGGTCGGGCGTATCGCCTCAAGCAAAGTTTTCATTTGTTTAGAATCAGCCAGACACGCTAAACTCGTCAAGTAAGGAAACGAGCGGAAAACTTAAAAAACGGAAAAATTTTCGCTCCGGCGAAAGGTTCGGAAGTATAATCAAAATTATGAGCAAAGCACAGTTTGGAATGGTCGGACTCGGAACAATGGGCAGAAATTTTCTGCTGAACGTGGCGGAACATGATTTTTCCTGCATCGGTTACGATCTGGACGAGTCGAAACGCAAACTTTTACTAGAAGAAGGCGTGGGGATGCCGGTCGATTCGGCGTCGAGCGTTGAAGAATTCGTTGCCGGGTTAGTCGCGCCGCGCAATATTATGCTGCTCGTTCCGGCGGGCGAAATCGTTGACGCGGCGATCGCCAGCCTTCTGCCGTATCTCGAAAAAGATGATCTGATTATCGACGGCGGAAATTCGCATTTTTCCGACACCGAAAGGCGCGAAGCGGTTTTATTTGAGAAGGGAATTGAGTTTATGGGCGTCGGCGTGTCCGGCGGCGAAGAAGGCGCGCGATACGGCGCGAGTGTTATGCCGGGCGGAC
Organism: Acidobacteriota bacterium; assembly: GCA_025463125.1. Taxonomy (GTDB): domain Bacteria; phylum Acidobacteriota; class Blastocatellia; order Pyrinomonadales; family Pyrinomonadaceae; genus SXVE01. The sequence continues at coordinate 13,637 of JAOAPX010000026.1, forward strand.
GCCGCGATTTTTATGAGCGCGTCGCGCCGATTCTCGAAGCAGTCGCGGCAAAAGTTAACGGCGAACCCTGCGTTGCTTATATGGGCGCGGGCTCCGCCGGGCATTTCGTTAAAATGGTGCACAACGGAATCGAATACGGCTTGATGCAGATTTTAGCCGAAACCTATGATTTTCTGCACCGCGTCCTGCGGCTCAATTACGCGCAGATGAGCAGTATTTTCGCCGAGTGGAATTCGACGGATTTAAATTCTTTTCTCGTTGAAATCACCGCCGAAGTTCTCAAAAAATCCGACGATAAAACCGGCAAACCGCTTGTCGAAATGATTCTCGATAAAGCAGGTCAGAAAGGAACCGGTAAATGGACTTCGCAAATCGCGATGGACTACGGCGTTCCGGTTCCGACGATCGATGCGGCAGTTTCGATGCGGCAGATTTCGGCTCAGAAAGAAGTTCGTATACTCGTTGCCGGGAAATACGGTTCTTTGTCAACGCCCGCGGTAACTGAAGGCGCAAGCGTTTCGGTTTCGAGCGAAAAATTGCCGCATAATCTGAAACACGACATTGAACTGCAAAGCATGGAAACGCCCGTCAGCCTTCATCACAAACAAACGGTCGGCGAAATAAAACAAAACGAACAGATTGCCGGGCAGGTCTTGGATCCGCACGACGTTTCACTCAAAGCGCTTGAAGTTGATCCGGTCTTAAATGAATTTATTGACGAAAGCGAGCAGGAATTTCTCGATATGGTGAAAAACGCTTTGCTCGCATCATTTATAATCACATACGCCCAGGGATTCTCGCTTTTGCAGACGGCTTCGATCGAGAAAAACTACGGTTTGAATTTAGCGGAAATCACGAAAATCTGGCGCGGCGGCTGTATTATTCGTTCGGCGCTGCTCGAAGATATGCGGCGCGCTTTTGCGGAAAATCCCGATTTGCCGAATTTAATTCTTGATGATCGTTTCGCCGAAATATTAAACGGTCGGCGCGAAGATTGGCGAAAAATTGTCGAAAAATTTGCCGCCAGCCGCGTTCCGGCGCTTTGTCTTTCCTCGGCGCTGCAATATTTCGACGCATTTCGTTCGGAACGCCTTCCGGCAAATTTAATTCAGGCTCAGAGAGACTTTTTCGGCGCGCACACGTATCAGAGAATTGACGAAGAAGGCGTTTTTCACACGCCCGATTGGAACGAGTAAATTTATTCGGGTCTAATGTAATCTTCAACAGGCTCAAGCTGTATTACTTCTTGAGCCTTTATTGTAATACTTCTGCCAAAACAGCATCCGAAAATTATACTGCCTCCGGTTTTGCCTTGTTGGTTGCAATTGTCTTTGACAGTTCCTTTGATTAACACTTTTACTCGTTTGAATTTTTGTTCAGATAAATTTTCTTTTAATTGAGAATGCAGTGTATCGAGATTAGTTAAGTTATTTTCTAAATCTAAATATGTAGAGACTTCTTGCTTTTCAAAGGGTTCACCGATATACCAACTGTTTCCGTCATAGCTTTCAAGCTGCGCGTAAGTTTCTATTTGGACATTCATCCCATTATAAAAAAATGTATATTCGGAAATTGCGGCAAGGGAAACATTAGGCGACGAAATTCTGTAAATTCCAACTCCGATGACGAAAGTCAAAATTGGAATTAAGAGATTGAGAAGGAATTTTTTCATCGCTTCATATTATTATTTTTAACTGTTAAAAGCCAGATTTTTTTCTTTAGCGATTTCAACGATTTCCCATGCGGATTCCGTTTTTAATAATTTGCTCATAAGAGACGCGTGTACCGAGTGCCCGCTTTTTTCGGCTTTCAATTTGCCTAAAAAAGGCATTCCGAGCAGCGCGAAATCCCCGATGATGTCGAGTATTTTGTGGCGCACGAATTCGTTTGCGAAACGAAGCGGCTGTTCGTTGAGCATTCCGTCGGGCGTGAGTACAATCGCGTTGTCGAGCGAGCCGCCGAGCGCGAGATTCGCCTTTCGCAGCATTTCGATTTCGGTCGTAAATCCGAAAGTTCTGGCTGAGGCGATTTCGCGCCCGAACGAGCCGTTTTTCAGTTCGAAATTGTAAGTTTGCCGGTTGATAAACGGGTGCGGAAAATCGATCGCGCATTCGATTTCGTAAGCGCCGGAAGGCTCGATGGACATTTTGCGGTCGCCCTGTTCGAATTCGACTTTTTCCAGAACTTTCAAAAATCGGCGCGGCGCCGTTTGCTCGACGATTCCGGCGCTCTCGATCAGTTCGAGAAACATTTCGCTCGAACCGTCGAGAATCGGTATTTCGATGTTGTCGAGATAAATAAAACAATTATCCACGCCGAAACCTCTTAAAGCCGAGAGCAAATGCTCGCAGGTTGACAGCACGACGCCTTTGCGCATTAATGTTGTCGCGTAGCTGCAATGCGAAATGTATTCGACCGAAGCGGGAATTTCAAAATTATCGAGGTCTGTGCGGACAAAAATATAACCGGTATTTTCCGGCGCGGGACGCAGCTGCATTTGAACTTCGGCGCCGGTATGAAGCCCGATGCCGCGCATTTCGATTGTTTTGGAAATAGTTGTTTGATTCATTGAAAATTTATAACCGGTAATGTTTATAACAAGATTTGTGCCAAAATTCGGAAGACGCGCTAAATCATTGATTTAATTGAATTCGGCGATAATAAAATATTTTGCGCGATTTAATTTTGTCGCTTTTCGGCAACAATCCTGTGGCACAATTTACTAATCTCAATTTCCGATTTACAATTTACAGATAGTTATGGCAATAGAAACTGCCGGGCAAAAGCCCGTAAAACCAACAAAAATCAGAATAGAAAATCAAGCGAGTTTTCAGCTTCCGAAAGGTGCGGAAACGTTAATTAATAAAATACTGGATTATCTTCCGGTCGAGCATCTGCGCGGGCTGGAAAAAATTCGGCTGGTCGATTTTATCAACGATCCGCGGCTTAAGAATATGGACGTTCCGCTTAAAGGCGATCTTCCCGGTCTTTATCATCCGCGAATGGGCAATCAAAACGCCTGGCTCGAGCTTTCGATGGGCGCGCTTTTGCAGCCGACCGAAAGTTTCGCCAAGCGCTGGATGGCAAAGTCTTCTTTTAACGGAAATCTTGCCGGAATGCTTTTCTCGCTTGTCGGTCAGCATTATTACCTGACGCTTCGTCATTCGGTCAAAAAGCAAAACCTCGAACCGCAGATTCGGCAATACGCAGAGAAAAACCTGAGAGCATGGGGCGAAACGCAGCAGGTTAACAATTTCCGCACGAAAATGCTGAAACCGTTCCGCCCGCACATCGAGAAATGGGCGAAATGGCTGAGTAAAAAAGCTCTCGAAGCGCAGAAAAAACAATGATGAATTGTGATTGGTGATTGGTGAATGAAAGAAAACATTTGGAGCGAAAAATCATATGCTTTTGCTTTGCGAATGATAAAACTTTATAAATTTATGATTCAGGAGCCTACCGCCAAAGCAAATCTGTAAATAATGGTGAATGGCGAATGATTAATGGTGAATTAAAAGAAATTATCTTGGTTACCCGTTAATCATTAATCATTCGCCATTCACCTTTATTCTATGTATTGGTTAGTAAAACAGGAACCCGAAAAATATTCTTTCGATGATTTGGTAAAAGAAGGGAAAACGGATTGGACGGGCGTGAGAAACTTTCAGGCTCGAAACAATCTGCGCGCGATGAAAATCGGCGATAAACTTCTTTTTTATCATTCAGTTACGGAAAAAGCGGTTGTCGGTTTGGCGGAAGTTTGCAAAGAAGCTTTTCAGGATTCGACGGACGATACGGGCAAATGGATCGCGGTTGAAATTAAACCGCTTGAAAGATTTGCAAAATCCGTCGCTTTAGACGAAATTAAAGCTGAAAAAACTCTCGAAAACATTGCTTTAATTAAGCAATCGAGGCTTTCCGTGTTACCTTTGAGCCCGGAAGAGTTTGAAACGATCGTAAAACTCGGCGGGAAATAATAAACGGCAATTGTGAGCTGAGCGCTTCGCCGTTTTTTACGTCTTCATTAATTTTTCGTTATAAAAAATCGTCATAAACATTATGCTAAAAGAAGCCGTCGCTTATTATCATCAACTGCTCGAAGATGTTGATCTGGCTGAATCTTCGCGCCGCGCATTGGACGAAGGGCTGGAACGAAACCGCTTGATTTTCGGCGGTCGCCGCTTGTCGCCGTATCTGCGTCCGCATTTCGTGCTGGAAAGCGATTGGCTGCGCGTCGTGAAAATTTGCGAAACCGTCTGGTCGGCGCTGCAAAAAGTAAAAGACGCGGCGATTTCGAATAGTGAAATTTTAGACGAGCTCGGCATCACGGAAATCGAGCGCGAGCTGGTCGCGATCGACCCGAAATACGCGCAGGTTTCGCCGACGGCGCGGCTCGATTCGTTTTTAACCGATGAAGCTTACAGCTTTGTCGAGCTCAACGGCGAAAGCCCGGCTGGAGTCGCTTACGCCGATTCGGCGACCGAAATTTTTATTGATTTGCCGGTAATGCGGCGTTTTGCCGAGCGCTTCGACGTTCGCGGTTTTGAAGGCAGAAGCAAAATGCTGCGCGTTTTGCTCGAAGCTCACGAAGAATTTCTCGGTCGCAAACCGGAACGTAATCCTGTCATCGCGATCGTCGATTTGAAGGGCTTGCCGACGCAGAAAGAATTTGAATTGTTCAAAGATTATTTTGAGTCGGAAGGCTATACGTCAATTATCTGCTCGCCCGACGAGCTTGAATTTTCCGGCGGAAGATTAATCTGCATGGGAGTCGAAATCGACATCGTTTACAAGCGTCTTCTCGTCAACGAATATTTGCCGATAATCGAATCCGCGCCGGCTTTGCTCGAAGCCTACCGCGCCGGAGCGGTTTGCATGGTCAATAATTTTCGCTCCAAGCTCGTTCATAAAAAAGCGATTTTCGCAGTTTTAACCAATGAAACATACGCGTATTTATTCAGCGAAAACGAGCTCGAAACGATAAAAGCGCACGTTCCGTGGACGCGCAAATTCCGCGATGAAACAACTTACAATAAAAGCGAGGAAATCAGCCTCGTCGAATGGACGCGCGCGAATAAAGGAAAATTGGTATTAAAGCCGAATGACGATTACGGCGGACACGGAATTTATATCGGCTGGGCTTCGAACGAAAAAGAATGGGACGAAGCGATAAATCTAGCCCTCGCCGACGGCGATTATCTCGTCCAGGAGCGCGTCAGCACGTCTAAAGAAATGTTTCCGATGCTGTTCGGAGACGAAGGAAAAGTTACGATGATCGAGCAGCTCGTCGATCTCGACCCGCTGCTTTTTAACGGGATTGTCGGCTCGGCTTTCACGCGGCTTTCTTCATCCGAACTCGCAAATGTTTCCTCGGGCGGCGGAATGGTTCCGACCTTTATTATTAAGGAAAAGGAAAAGGAATAAGAAAAGGGAAAAGAAAATGAAAAAAACTGCGGCTTTGCTCCTTATAACCGGCGCGTTTTCGTTTGTCGGTTTACTGCATTTCTCAAATCAAACGAGCGCGCAATCACCCGCACAGCTCTTCACAATTATCGAAAAACCGGAAAGAAAAGGCGAGACGGAGAAATCTTCGATAGCTTCGGTGAACGAAAGCGAAATCAGCCTGAATTTAAAGAATTTACCCGAAACTGACATCGACCGTTTAAGTTTCCCGCTTTTTGACGGGAAAATATATGAAGCGGCGCGCGAAAGCTTGGAAATTCGCGAGACCGGCGATTTCACGTGGCGCGGGAAATTAACTTCAACCGGATCGAGCGACGATGTGATTCTGACTTTCAAAAACGGTTTTGTCGCGGGCTTAATTTACGCCGGCGAAAAGGTTTACGAAATTGTGCCCGCCGGCGAAAAACAAATCTTAATCGAGCTCGATCAGAAACTTTTCCCGGAATGCGCCGGAGACGTCGAAGGCGAAAAGGAAAAAAATCAGGCGAATACAAACGCGGGCAAAGCTCCGGCGGTCGCCGCGGATTCGGGTGATAGAATCGACGTTCTTATGCTTTACACGGAAGCCGTAAAAGCCGCGCTCGGCGGCGACGCGCAGGCGCAAACCTTTGCGCAGCAGGCAATTGACGCGACAAACACGACTTATATCAACAGCAAGATTCGCCAGCGCCTTCGCCTCGTTCGCGTTCAGCAAACGTCGATGGTCGAAACCGGGGTTTTAGGAACGGAACTCGCCGCTTTGCGGACAAGCGCGGAAACGGCGGAACTCAGAAACACGTATAACGCCGATCTGGTCGCGATGATTTCCAATTCGACCGACAACTGCGGGATCGGTTATTTAATGGGAAATATTAACGGCAACCCCAATAACGGCTTTACAGTTACGGCACGAAACTGCGCGGTCGGGAATTTAAGTTTCGCTCATGAGCTGGGACATAATATGGGCAGTCACCATAATCCGGAAAACGGTTCGAATGCTACTTTGCCGTACAGTTACGGTCATTACGTAAACGGAGTTTTTCGCACCGTTATGTCTTATACCGACCCGTGTACGCAAGGATGTAATCGACGCCCGTATTTTTCAAATCCGGCAATTTCGTTTAACGGTCATCCGACCGGCGTGGAAAACCAGCGCGATAATGTTCGTTCGATAAACGCGACCGCCGATGCGATCGCGAATTACCGTGCGAGCGGCGCGAGCTTGACGCTCAACAATTTCAACAGCGGCGAAACGATTCCGCGTCTTATCTCGCGCGCCGTAAACTGGTCTTCGGAAAACGTTTCAGGCAATGTGAAAATCGAGCTTTCGCGCAGCGGCGGGACAAACTGGGAAACGTTAATCGGAAGCACGCCGAACGACGGTTCTGAAAACATCACGATTTCGGGCAGACCGACGCGATATGCGCGTTTAAGAATCGTCAGCCTTGATAATCCGGTCGTGAGCGATTCGAGCGTGAGAAACATTTCGATTCGGTAATTTGCTCGAAAAAAAATAAAAGTTTTGAGTTTTGCAAAAATCATATAGAGAAAAGAAATTAACAAAGGGCGGGAAAAAAGCATTTATTCAATGAAAACATCAGAAAAAACATCGCGTCTGCGCGAGCTAACCGAAGAATTTGAGCGATTGGAGCGAAAGTTAAAACTCGGCGGCGGCGCGGAAAAAATCGAAAAAATTCACAAGCAGGGAAAATTGACGGCGCGCGAGCGCATTGATTTGTTGTTTGATAAAGACGAGTATCAACAGGAAATCGGCTTGCTTGTCGCTTACGACGAGTACAAGGGACAGGCTCCGGCGGCGGCGGTCGTCACATCGATCGGCAAAGTTAACGGGCGTGAATGCGTCGTTGTGGCAAATGACGCGACCATAAAAGCGGGCGCGTGGTATCCGGAAACGATCAAAAAAATTCTGCGCGCTCAGGAAATAGCGATGCGAAACCGCGTGCCGATCGTTTACCTTGTGGATTCGGCGGGCGTAAACCTGCCGTATCAGGGCGGAGTTTTTCCAGGTCAATACGGCGCAGCCAGAATTTTTTATTACAATTCGATTATGCGCAGGTATCTGAAAGTTCCGCAGATTTCAGCCGTGATGGGAATGTGTGTGGCGGGCGGCGCTTATCTGCCGGCGCTTTCAGACGTGATCTTGATGGTCGAAGGAACTTCGTTTATGGGCTTGGGCGGCGCGAATCTCGTAAAAGGCGCAACCGGGCAAACGATCGACAACGAAACTCTCGGCGGCGCTTTGACGCACAACGCGATCAGCGGCGTCGCGCATTATCGTACAAAAGATGAAGCGGAATGTTTGGATAAAATTCGCCGGCTGATTTCCGAATTGCCGAAAAAGGAAGAAACGAAAGTTTCCATCGTAGAAGCCGTAAAACCGGCAAACAAACCTGAAAGGCTGCTGGAAGTTTTGCCCGAAGATCATCGCGCGCCGTACGATATGCGCGAAGTTTTAAATTGTTTTCTCGACGGCGGCGAGTTCGACGAATTTCAAGCCGATTACGCCAAGGAAATGATTTGCGGTACGGCTCGCATCAACGGGATTTTAGTCGGGGTAATCGCGAATTCGCGCGGAATGGTGAAGGCGAAACCGGGAAACCCGCCGAAATTCGGCGGCATCGTTTACACCGAATCGGCTGAGAAAACCGCTTATTTTATCGAAAATTGTAATCGACATTCGACGCCGCTTTTGTTCGTTCAGGATGTTTCGGGGTTTATGGTCGGCGCCGAAGCCGAGCATTCGGGCATTATCCGCGCGGGCGCGCGGTTCGTAGAGGCGATGGCGACGGCGACGGTGCCGAAAATCGTTTTGACGATAAATCACGCGTCGGGCGCGGGTTATTACGCGATGGCTGGACAGGGTTTCGACCCGGATTTTATTTTCTCGCTGCCGACCGGAAGAATGGGCGTGATGGAAGGCGATTCGGCGGCGCAGGCGATTTTCGGAACGCAGATCGAAAAACTGAAAAAAGAAGGCAAAGAGCCCGATGAAGCATTAAAAGCCGAAATGCAAAACGTGCGTGATACATACGAGCGCGAACTCGACGCGAAACACGCAGCCGCGCGCGGTCTGGTTGACGCCATTGTCACGCCGAAAAATCTGAGCGACGCTTTAACGCTCGCTTTGCAAACTTGTTTGAATACCGACAAGCCGCATCTCGGCGCGTTTGTGCTTCCAAGTGGAATTTAGCTGGAAAGACGCTTAATAAAATTGTCCGGCGATATGTTCAAAATAAAAAGGAGAAGTGAAAACTATTTTATAGTCTCGCTTCTCCTTTTTTGCGCTTTTCGATGTGTTACCGAGGTTATTTCAACTTTGCCGCTAAAACCTCGTAATCGGCAATCGCCGCTCTGATAACTTCAAAAGCTTCTTCGCGCCCGTAGCTGTAAGCTATTTCGCAGATATTGTCTTCGTCGGGCAGGTTTTTGTAAGTTAAAAAATAATGCTCAAAGCGCTGGATAATTCCTTTTGGAAGATCACCGATATCCTGATATTGTTCGTAAACTTTATCGCCTTTTAAGGTCGCGATAATTTTATCGTCGGCTTCGCCGTCGTCGATTAAACAAAATCCGCCGATCGGTTTTGCTTTTAAGATGATGTCGCCGCGCGGTATGTGGTGCTCGGACAAAACCAGAATATCGAGCGGGTCGCCGTCGCCGACGGTTATATCTTTGCCTGATTTTTCGCGGGCAAGCGCTGCGACGCGCTGGTCGCAATAAGTTTGCGGTATAAAACCGTAGTTTGCCGGGACGACGTTGGAATATTGCTGCGGTCGGTCGATTCTTAAATAGCCTGTTTCTTTGTCAACTTCATATTTAACCGTATCACGCGGAACTATTTCTATAAAAACCGTTGTTTCATTCGGAATATCGTCGCCATATGAAACGCCATGCCACGGATGGGCTTTATTTGTTCTAAACATTTTTCTTATTATTTACCTATAATTACTTAAGTTTCACAGAGTAATTTCTGTTGAACAAAATTATTCTATCACCTGCCGACACTCTATCTAAAAAGCGTGTAGATGGATTTTTACGCGAAATCATTTACCGAATATAAAAAGAAATATTCCAAAAAGCCTTTTTTTGAAATGATATCTCAACCAGTAAATATTATGGTGCAGCCGTTTTTATAACCGCTTGAAACAGTATTATTTTACTTTCGACGGCAAACTCGATGCCGCTTCGAACCATTGATGTGGCTGCTTTGGTGGCAACTACTAAATTTCCGTGAAGCTCCCAGCCGTCAGCCAGTTTTTGATTTACCTTTGTTTCCAAATCCTGAGCCGTATCAGCTTCTAAAAGTTCATAAATCATATTGATATTTCTCGCATCCTCGTTGCAGTTTGTATTTATATCAGACAGCCGCTCTGCCTTTAATTTTTATAAAAGACGGGTGTTATAAAATAAGTTTAATTTAATGATTCCCAAGCCTTCAAAAAACTCCGGCTTTTTACACGGCAATATTTTTCGGCGCAAAACCATTTTTGTAATCGCTTTAATTTTTAGGATCATAATTAAAGCGCATCAACAGATTATCACTAAAAATCAATCCCAACGTCCTTTTTACACGATCGCAGATGAAATTAACAAAAAGCATTGAATAAAAATGAATAAATAATAAGTGAATTTCTGCCGACTTTATGTTTTGTCTGCGAAATTATGTAGGCAGAACCGCTGCCGGTAATTCCGCGGGTTTTTACGTTTTATTGAAACCTTAATAAAGATTTATACGTTTGGTAAATTATCCGTCTTGCTCTCCTCGTAAAGAGATGGAGAGGAAATGCTTTGCGATTTGTGGGAGTGAATCGCGAAGCATTTTCTTTTCCGGGTCGGACGGTTTCGCCCGCGCGCGTTTTTTTAGATTTGTTTTCGATTTGTTTTAGATTGTAAATGTTTTAAGCGCGTAATTTGATGGATTTCGCGGATTTACTTATGATGATTATTCTGGAAATTATTCTGAAAATTATTTTAATAATCATTTGAGAAAAGCAAAATGTCTGGCGCACTGATCGTCGAAACTCTTGCGAAAACAAGAATCATTCGTTTTAATCGTCCCGAAATTCGCAGCCCGCTTTCGATTTTCGTGCTGGAAGAATTAACGGCGATTTTAGATGAATGCGCTCTCGATCCGGCTGTTGAAACAATTATTTTCACGGGAAAAGAAAACGTTTTCGCTTCGGGAGCGGACTTGCGCGAAATCGCCCTGGTCAGCGGTGAAACGGCGCGGGAATTCGCTGTGCGCGGGCAAAATTTAATGAATAAAATCGCTGAAATCCGGCAAGATACGATCGCTGCGATAAACGGTTTTTGTTTCGGCGGCGCGCTCGATCTGGCGCTCGCCTGCGATAAACGTATCGCGTCGCTGAACTCTGTATTTTCGCATCCGGGCGTAAACCTGGGAATTATTACGGGCTGGGGCGGAACGCAGCGTTTGCCGCGTTTAATCGGCGAGGCAGCCGCGCTTGAAATGATTTTCACGGCGACGCGAATTGACGCGGAAGAAGCTTTGCGAATCGGTTTGATCTGCAAAGTTGCGGAAAATCCTTTACTGACAGCAATTGAAACATCGAAAGAGAAGCCGCCGGGCGAAAACGAATAATTTTCGCCCGATCCGTTTTTCAAAGCGCAAACCGGCAAAACAAGCGACGGTTAAAGATAAAAAACTGTCCTGAGTTAAACCGGAAAACTCAGGACAGTTTTTTATTCTAAATATTTCTGTCAAATCGCTTTAAACGTCGTCCAAAATTTTCACTTCGACATTTGTCTGTCGGAATTTTGAATAATCAAAATTTACGGTCGAGTCTTTAACGGGAACGAATCTTCCGTCGCCTTTTTGTTTTTTCAGCTCATAAATCGTTATCGAAATCGTTTTCGGCACTAAAAGCCCGTAATCGCTCGATTGGTATTCGGAAAAGCTCGAAAGCAGGATTACCGGTTCCGGAGTTTGCACGGTTAATTCCTGTTCTTCGCGCCAAAGCTGAAAGGTTTCAGCGTTGATCCAGAGTTTTCCGCGCAGAAATTTTTCGTTGTTCTTTAAGGCGCCGGGAATGTTGATCTCGAAATTAAAACCCGTTTCGCCTTCGGAAGACATCTTTTCATTTACGCGGTTGTACGGGCTTTTTTTCGTTTGATGATAGCCGATAACGTAAACCTCGTTTCCTTTATAATTTTCCGTGCCGATCAGCTTGAAATCAAAATACGGTCGGATTTTAGGATCCAAAACAGTCGCCTGGTTTAATGTTAAATCGAAAGCTTCAATGGTTTTATCGTATTTCGCTCCTTCGCTCTGAATTTTCCTGAGCTCTTTTTCGAGCGTCGTCGTTTTTTCCAGTTCGCTTAAAAACTCGCTCGAACGCTTCTGGCTGTTTGGAACCGGTTTGCCGTCGACCTCTATAATATTTCTCAATTCGGTCGTAACTTTCGCGTCGCGCCCCGATTGATAAACCAGGAAATTTGATTTAACCGTGGTTTGCTCATCGACGTTTCCGTTTTTGTCGTATTCTTCGAAGGTTTTTGTTTCTTCGGCTAAAAGATTTCTGAACGCTTCGCGGTAAGATTCGCTTTGTTTGCGCGCTTCAGAAAGAATCGTTTCGAGATTCGGCGCGACCACGGGCGTGTTCTGAGCGAAAGCGAATGCCGAATTCATTAGAATAAAAGCGAAAACGGTAATAAAATTTTTGTACATAATTTCCCCCTTTTTAATAGAACTGATATTTTATTGAAACACATTTTAACTTTTTATTTAAAGAATTTATGACGCAAAGAATCGAAACCTGGAAACGCGCCAAATCTAAACCGGTTGCCGATTGCCGAGTTTTTCGCGTGCGCGAAGATACATGCGAGCGCGAATCGGACGGCATGGAAGCTACGTTTTTTGTAATTGAAAATCCGGATTGGGTGAACGTCGTCGCTTTAACGCGAGATGAAAAAGTCGTTTTAATCGAACAATTTCGTCACGGCGTCGAAGCAATCGGTCTGGAAATCCCGGGCGGAATAATCGATGAAAATGAATCGCCGGAAGCGGCGGCGCGACGCGAACTAAAGGAAGAAACCGGCTATTCATCAAACAATTTTATTTTTTTAGGTAAAACGCTGCCGAATCCGGCGCTGCAAAACAACGCGCTTTATCACTTTTTGGCTGCCGATTGCGAAAAAACTTCGGAAACGAGTTTCGACGAACACGAATCGATCGCCGCGCGGCTCGTCCCGCTTTCGGAAATCGAAAATCTCGTCGGAAACGAAAGCATCAATCATTCGCACGTTTTAGCCTGTTTGCTCAAATTCGAACTGTACCGAAAAATGCGGCTGAAAAAATAGAAAGTCGTAAAATACGGAAGTTACGTTAAAAAAAGCACGGCGTTTTAATATTTCTGACGATAGTTTTTTTTAGCTTATCTCGGCTTGTTTTTATCCGCATCTGCCCGCAAACATCGCTTCGCGTTTTAATCATTCGGGCGAGCCTGTCGGGCGGATGTCGAAAAGCGGTTTTTTAGTTTTCCAGTTACCGGAATTAACCGTTTCGCTTTTTCGGGCAAATATCCGCGATGAAAATCTCTGGAATGGCGTTTGGCTGATTTTGGGTGTATTTTTGTTGTATATGCTTTACAGGGTTTACGTTTTGCGTAAAACTTTTAGAATATAATTTTATGAAAATCGAATTGACACAACTCGCGCACGCGCGTTCGGGCGACAAAGGCGATACGGCAAACGTCGGAATTATCGCGCTTAAGGATGAATATTATCCGATTCTGGTTCGCGAATTGACGGCGGAAAAGGTAAAAGAGCATTTCGGGCAGATGGTCAAAGGCGAGGTCGAATGTTTCGAATTGCCGAATCTGAAAGCGCTGAATTTTCTGCTTCATGAAGCGCTCGGCGGCGGCGGAACATTATCTTTGATGACCGACGCGCAGGGAAAAACCTTTTCGACGGCGCTTTTGCGTATGAAGATTAATATTCCGGATGAAGAAGCCGAAAATCTGGGATTAAGCTGAATCTACTTGTTCTGCAAGCCAAGCGAATCCGGAATTTCCTGCCCGCGAAAAATCGCGCAAATGCGAAAAAGGCGGGCGCTTATCAAATCGTTTCGTTTATGCGGCTGGTTTGCGGGCAGTTTGAATGATTTTGAATAAACGGCGGCTGGAAATAGTTTATAGAGGTGCGTTTATGGCGGAAGGTTTGGAAAATATCAAATTCGATTACGCGCAAATCGGCGGCGTTCGGCTTCATTACGCGACGGCTGGCGAAGGCGCAAAACTCGTTGTTTTGCTGCACGGTTTTCCCGAATCGTGGTATTCGTGGCGTCATCAGATTGCGGCGCTGAGCGATGAATACACAATCGTTGCGCCGGATATGCGCGGTTATAATCTCTCCGATAAACCCGCGAAAGTTTCCGACTATGAAATGGATAAACTGGTTAACGATGTCACCGGTTTGATAGATCATTTCAGGCGCGGAAACGCGGCGGTTATCGGGAATGACTGGGGCGCGATCATCGCCTGGGAATTGGCTGAAAAGCATCCCGAATATCTCTGGAAGCTCGGCGCGCTGCAGGTTCCGCCGCCCGCTGTCTGGCGCAAAAACCTGAGTTTCCGGCAATTGCTGGCAAGCTGGTATATTCTGTTTTTTCAGATTCCGCGTCTTCCCGAATACATTCTAAAGCTCAACGACTACGCCGTGTTGGAAAACGCTTTGAAAAATTCGACGGCTGAAAAAGGCGTGTTTACCGACGAGGATATAGCGGAATATAAAAAAAACTGGAAAGAGCCGTTTGCGCTGACAGCGATGATAAATTATTACCGCGCAAATCTGTTGAAAGGATTCGCGCGCACAGCCGCCGCAGCAAAAAAAATAAAGGTGCCAACGGTTTTTATTTACGGCGAACAGGATCGGGCGATTTTGCGCGAAACCGTCAAAGGCGTAGGCGATGCGATTGACGCGCCCTTCGAGGAATTTCACATTCCAACGAGCGGACATTGGGCGCAACAGGAAGCGGCGGATGCCGTTACGGAAATTTTACGTGAATTCTTAGCCGAATAGCGCCGCGAACAACTCGGAAATTCCGCTGGCGAAATTGATAAAGCGACAGCCGTTTCACTGGGAGAGTAAAAGTATATAAATGCCGGAAATAATAGCTTCAACCGAAAACTTCATTGCCACAATTACATTAAACCGCCCCGAAAAACGCAACGCTTTGAACGACGCGCTGGTAAATTCCTTAAAATCGGCTTTGCGCGAAGCCGACGAAAACGCCGATTTACGGGCGATCGTCATTAAAGGCGCGGGAAAAGATTTTTGTTCGGGCGCTGATTTGTCTGCTCTGCAGAAAATCGCGCAAAGCGACGTGATGGAAAACCTGGAAGACGCGGAAAATCTCCAGGAGCTTTTCGCGCTGATTCGGCGGATAAAAATCCCTGTCATCGCTGTCGTACAGGGACGAGCGCTGGCGGGCGGCTGCGGTCTGGCAACGGCTTGCGATCTGGTCCTGGCAGCGAAATCGGCGCGTTTCGGTTACCCGGAAGTGAAAATCGGATTTGTCGCCGCGATGGTGATGGCGATTTTGCGCCGAAATTTATCGGAAAAACGGGCTTTTGAGCTCGTCACGCAAGGCTTCGAGTTTTCGGCTGACGAAGCGGAAAAAATCGGCTTGATAAATCGCGTTTTCGATGAAGAAACGTTTGACGAAGACGTGAAAAATTACGTCTCGGCTTATGAAAAGGTTTCGCGTTCAGCCGTCGTTTTGTCGAAGAAATTGCTGTATCAAATGGACGGGATGACTTTTGAAACGGCGCTCGCAACCGGCGCGGAAGTTAACACGATTGCGCGTTTGACAAAAGATTGCCAAAAGGGAATTGCTCGGTTTTTGGAAAAATAAGAAAGATATAGCCGCGAAAAGCCACAAAAAGCACAAAATCAAAAAATAGGAATGAAACACTGATTAACACAGAAAAATAAGGATAAATAAAGATTTATTTTAGAAACATTTATCCGTATTTTTCTGTGTCTTTTGTGTCTTTTCGTGGCTATTTGTTCTTAAGCCTCGACAATATCGACTTTCGTTTCTATCAAATGTTTCGGAATCAAAGCGGGGAAATACGCCATAATTTCTTCGACCTTCGGGCGACCGCCGGCAAATCCGGTGACAGACGGCGGACCCGTTAAAATCAAAGGCGCGAGTTCTTTCGTAAATCTTTCAACGTCCGCTTTGCTTTGACCGCGCACGCCGAAACGCAGTTGAACTTCGGGAATATCTTTCGCGGGTTCGCCCGCAAGATGACCGTGCGTGGCATTTACGCCGACGAATTCGGTTAAGATTACGTCGAATTTCAAACCGAGTTTTTCGAGCCGCGCGCGCAGAATTTGATCCGCAGCTTTCGCTTTTTCGAAAGCGTCCGGGTAAGAATAAACGAGCGTGCCGACCGCTTTCCAGCCTGCCGAATACGCAATCGAAACTTTATAAAACTCCGTGTTCTGTTTGCCTTCGATTCCGAAAACTCGAACGCGGTTTTCGCCGTCGTCTTTTAATTGAATCGTCGTAAAATCGGCGACGACATCCGGCGTAATATATGCGTGCGGGTCGCCCATCTCGTACAAAAGCTGTTCTTTGACCGACGGGACGTTAACGCGCCCGCCCGTGCCTTCGTGTTTAGTGATAACGAATTCGCCGTCCGGATAAGCCTCGACGATCGGGAAACCGACGTTTGCCAGGTCGGGAATATTCGCCCAATCGAACTGGCAATTTCCGCCCGAAGCCTGCGCTCCGCATTCGATGATGTGCCCGGCAATTGTCCCGGTTGCCACTTTGTCCCAATCTTCAAACGTCCAGCCGAATTCGTGCATTAAGGGCGCAAGCGTCAATCCCGTGTCGGTAAGCCGTCCGCCGACAATGATTTGAGCGCCTTTGCCGAGAGCTTCGACGAGCGGCTGCGCGCCGAGATAAACGTTCGCCGATTGAACTTTATCGCGAATGGCTGCGAGCGGTTCGCCCGTATCCATATTTTTAATTTCGATTCCTTTTTCGGCAAATTCATCGAGCCGCCCGAGAATGTCATCGCCCGTGACGACTCCGATTTTTACTTTACCGCTCAAGCCGAGTTCCTGAGCGACAGCTTTTATCGCCTCCGCGCAGCCTTCGACATTGACTCCGCCCGCGTTGGACAAAACTTTTATGTTTTTCTCGACGCAATCGGGCAAAATCTCGCGCATCAAGCTGACGAAATCGC
The DNA here is from genome assembly GCA_025463125.1 of Acidobacteriota bacterium. Classification (GTDB taxonomy): domain Bacteria; phylum Acidobacteriota; class Blastocatellia; order Pyrinomonadales; family Pyrinomonadaceae; genus SXVE01. The sequence goes on from JAOAPX010000026.1 coordinate 30,322, forward strand.
GCGCGTATCCGGCGCTCGGGTCGCGCTGCCGTTGTTTCTGCACAATGCTCATCGTGACTTCCGCCAGATAATCCAGCATTAAATAATCGATCTGCCCGCCGCGCACCTGTTCGACCGGCGCCGTCAGCAAATCTCCCCAAAAACCTTGTCCGCTCGCTACTCTGACTTTTTCTTTCATAAAGAATAGATTAAAAAACAAAATGGCAAAGCGGTCAACAGCCATTCTTAAAAATTGACTTTTGACCGCTTAATTTATTGAAGTATTTTTACAACCGATTACGGTTTATCCTTATTATTGCCGGTTACGGCATTTTTAGTCGCGTCGGCGGCTTTTTTCGATCCGTAATAAACTCTCTTTGAAACCCATTTTGTGCCGTCCCAGGTCGAGGTGACAAACCATTTTCCGCCTTCGTAAGCTTCGCCCGCGACATTATCGCTAACTGAAACGGTATAATCTCCGAATTTCTTTGCTCCTGAAGCTGTTGCTTTAGCTGCATTAACCGTCACATCTTTTGTTTTATCGGCTGCGTCAGCCGTAGCGTCAGCCGTTTTCTTTGCCGCTTTAACGGCGGCATTTTTACTTTTGTCTGCAACGTCTTTCGTGACGTCAGCCGTTTTCTTTGCCGCGCCGACCGCCGCGTCTTTCGTTTTTGAAGCGGCATCTTTTACCGTGTCAACCACTTGAGCATCGGCTGCGCCGTATGAAAATGCTGCAATAGCGATAATCGCCGGAAACTTCAGTAAACTCTTTACTTTCATAAATACCTCCGTGCTTTAGTATTGGTTTAGACCGAATTTACTTTTACATAACGCACATAATATGCCAAATAAAAAAGGCGTATAAAAATACGCCTTTAAATAGCCTGTAGGTTTGTGATTAGTAAACAATCTTTTTCGTTCGACTGATGACAGCCTTCGTTCCGCGTTTTGTTTTGTGGGCAGCATATCTTGTGCCCTGAACGGTTTTTCTGCCGGCGTATTTTGTGCCCTGCCAGGTTTTAGATGAAACCCATTTCGTTCCGTTCCAAACTTGTTTGCCGACGTATTTTCCGCCGCGATAAACGCTTCTGATAACGCCCGGACGGCGTTTCTTAACCGTTACGGTTTGAGCTTTGACCGAGTAGGGATTGTTGCCCGACGAAACGGCTTCACCGATAAACGCTACCGACATAATCATTGCTAACGCAAATGTTAAATTCAAAATTTTTTTCATATCAAATAAACCTCTTCCTTGCTGGATTAAAATGAAGTTTTTGCATTAAAAACAAATACTTGTAAAACATACTGACAGAAGTGTAATTGTTTAATACACAAAAACGATATTAAATTTATAAGAGCAATAAATGTGCCATATAAATTTAATTATTGCTGCGAACGTTCTCGTTGATAAACTTCACGATATCTTCGGTCGAAGTTCCGGGCAGAAAAATTTCCGAAACGCCTTTTTCCTTAAGCGTCGCGATATCTTCCTGCGGAACGATGCCGCCGACCAGAACTAATGTGTCGTCCATTCCGTTTTCGCGTAAAAGATTGACGATTCGGGGGCAGAGCGTATTGTGCGCGCCGCTCAAGATAGATATTCCGACTGCATCGACGTCTTCCTGCAAAGCCGCCGCCGCAATCATTTCCGGCGTTTGTCGGAGTCCTGTGTAAATCACTTCCATCCCCGCATCACGAAGCGCGCGGGCGATTACTTTTGCACCTCGATCGTGTCCGTCAAGTCCGGGTTTGGCGACCAGAACTCTGATTTTTCTTTCGTTCATATACTGTGAATTATATTAACGAACAAATTGTTTGAGCAAGCCTTTTGCGTTAATAAATGGTTTTAATTGCGCGTATGTAAAGAAAAAGCGATTTTCCGGCGCGAGAGCCTGAACGGCGTGCGGTAAACCGTAATCGTAATAAAAAGAGACGCCTTTATCGCTGACGCTGAAAGATTCCAGATGTTCCGCGTTGAATTTTGCCGAACCGAGCAATTCCAGCATCGTCGCCGCGTCTTCGGCTGATTCCTTTTTCGTGGAAGCGATTGATTGTTTAATCCGCGTTTGCAAGGATTTACCGACGAGGGAAGCGAGCGCGGGCAGTTTCGTGAAAAGATTCGCGGCTTTTAAATGCGTGCCGGTTTTTGTGTTGACGACAATGTATTTCGTCGATTGCGACGGGTAAGCGCCCGAGCCTTCGATAGTCAAAGCGACCGATAAAATGTTGTTATTATTGTAATCAACTAAAAAGTTTGCATCTTCGAGCCAGAAAACTTCGTTGATTTCATCTTTGACGGTGAACTCGAAAGCTCGCTCATGGCTGAGAATCGTTTCGATTTTTTTGTTAAGCGCGGGCGTTAAGCCGGAAACTTTCGGCGACGTAACAGTAAAAGTTTTTTTATGTTCAAAGCCTTCGGCGGGCTTTCTTTTATACACGGTTTTCTTCGGCGTGATTTTGACGATTTGAGCCGGGCTTTCGCTGGAAAAAGAAAAAACTGCAAATAGAAGGGCAAAAAGGACGAATCTTATTTTCATTTTTATTTAACAAAAGTTGTAGAACGGAAATAGTTTGAAAGTTCTGTAAAGCTTAGTTGGAAGGCATTTTAACAGCAGTCGCGCGTTCTTCAAAATTCATATCCGGCGACCCGAAAACGCAGCGCGCTTTTCCGAGAAAGGTTTTCTTCTCGCGCATCGCCGCAATCATTTCAGCCCAGCCGTGCGTGTTTATCCAGAGCCAGTTATAACTGTAAATCGGTTTGATAATGCCGTAGCGCGGCGTTTCGGTTTCGGAAACGAAAGTGCCGAACATCCTGTCCCAGAAAATAAAAATTCCGCCGTAATTTTTGTCGAGATAATCGTCGTTGACGCCGTGATGAACGCGGTGGTGCGACGGCGTATTCAAAATATATTCAAAAAAAGCGGGAAGTTTTTTGACAAGTTTTGTGTGAATCCAGAATTGATAAATTAAATTAAGCCCGTGCATCGTCACAAAAGCCCAGAGCGGAAAACCGAGTAGCGCGGCTGGAAGATAGAAAATCCAGTGAGCGATACCCGAAAACCAGCTTTGGCGCACCGCGACGCTTAAATTGTATTGATTCGAAGAATGATGCACGACGTGAAAATTCCAGAAAAAGCGAATTTCGTGGCTGAAGCGATGAAACCAGTAATAAGCGAAATCATCGACGAATAAAAGTATCGCCCACGCCCACCAGGCGTTCATAGGCATTTTATACGGCGCGATTTCGTAAAGCGAAAGATAAAACACGCCCGTAAACAAACCGAAAAACGCGCCCCAAACGACGCTGCCGAACCCGAGCGCGATATTTGTCCACGCGTCTTTGCGGTTATATTCCTCGTTTGCGTACCGAACGGCGAAATAAGCCTCGATAGCGATCAGCAAAGCGAAAAAAGGAATGGCAATGACCGTCGGCTTGAGCATATTTAAATTATAATTCTATCTTGAAAATAACCTCGTTTGATTATGATAAAACTCAAATTATCATATTCTAAAAATTAAGATTCCTGCAAATTCGGCGAGGTTTGCCGCGTAAATGTTGGTCAGATTTTCTTTTCGTTTTCGCTTTCAAATATTAGTTTTTCGAGCCGATTTTGTTTCGTTGATTCCTGTTTTGCCGACATTACCCAATTTACCATCTGCTTCTTATACCAATACGCTTGTTTCTCGAAAAACTCCAAAGCCTTTTCGCTTTCTTTGAATTTCTTTTCAAATTTATCAGAAAACTGTTTCAACTCATTTTCATAAGCGTAAACGGCAGATTTTTCGTCTCTTTGCTTTATCAAATGCCGCGATTCCCGCAGGTCTTATCAAACCTTTTTCCCTTAAAATCGAACCTTTGCGATATTAACCGCGCTCCAAACCGATTTCGCCTTGCGCGGCGTAAACCGAATTGCATAACTTTCCGCATCAATCGAACGCCGCACGCCGTCAATCCAGCCGAACCACAGCGCTTCATCAACTGATTGCGACCAAGTCATGCTTGGCTTGCTCGAACCGACTTTATAAAAACCAACTAAAAGCTCAATTTCTTTATTGTGAATTTCCTCAAGCCATTCGCGAAAAACGAATTGTGTCGAAAAGAATTTCGGATTCATAAATTATGCTTCTTTTTCGAGCAGTATTTTTATAATTTGTTTTTCCTGCTTGCGCTCTTTTTTGAATCGTTTGGATTTTAATTCGGCACAATATTTATTTTTGTCGGAATCAAAACGCATTTCGTGTTCGATAAAAAATGAACCCTGCTCAATCATTAAACCGTTCATACTGCAAGTCTCGTAACCGCAACTGTGTTTGGAATAAAATCCAAAATTTCTATGTTTTATTTTTTTATCTTTGAGAATTTTCTCTTGATTAATTCTTATTTGTTTCCA
>JAOAPX010000060.1 GCA_025463125.1 Acidobacteriota bacterium
TTGCCGAAAAACGAGCTGAGCGGCGAATAATTTTCCAGAAAAGAATTTTTCCGCGTACCTTCGGCAATCGCATCGAGGTCTGCGTAAAACAACTCGTTCGTTTTTATCAAATGCTCCAGGCATTGCCCGACGCTCCAGCCTTCGGCACCCGGTCGCCAGTTGATCTGCGACGGCGAAAATGCGCCGAATGTTTTCTGCGCGTCAGCGGAAATATTTTGCAGTTTGGAAGTTATCTCATTCATAAAATGATTCTGCCTGCGAATTTATACGAATAAAACTTATGAAGCTTGATCCGTCCACTTTGCATACCAAAAATCTTTTGAGAAATCTTTAAGCCGGTTTTTGATAATTTGTTCAATTTTCAATATTTCATTATAAAAAGCTTCTTTTTCTACGAACTTTTCCAGGGCATTTAATTCGTCAAACTGAACGAGAACATCCATTGTTTCCCCGGAAACCTTCATTTCCTCAAGCTTATTCAAAAAAGTCGGGCGACCGATAGTCCAGACTCCCGCTTCCGTCGTCCAAATTTTTGATTTCATGGCTTCGAGAGTTCCCAAAGCGAGACACAAAACAAAAGGCTCGAAAGTGTCAGTTCTAACAAGAAGCTGTTCGTATTTTTCAGGCATAAAACAAAAAAGATAACAAAAAGATAAACGATGAATTTATCATTCGCCATTCATAATTAATTTCGCAGAGGCTTGCCCGTCTTTAACATCGCCGCGATGCGTTCCTGCGTCTTTCTTTCGCCGCACAAACTCAAAAACGCTTCGCGTTCGAGATCAAGCAGGTATTGTTCTGAAACACGCGTCGAATGATTCAAATCGCCGCCGCTCATAATTTTCGCGAGTTTCGTGCCGATTAATTGATCGTGCTCGGAAATGAATTCGCCTCGCCGCATCATATGCAGAGCGAGCTTTATCGCCGCCTGCGCCTGCAAACCCATCACGAAAATATCGGTTCTTTCGACCGGCTGAACGTAGCCGGATGCCGCTAAATTCAAGACTTCCTGTTTCGCGTCGGCGATAAGACGATCGCCGTTCATCGAAATCGCGTCCGATTCGCGCATAATTCCGAAGCTTTTCGCTTCGTGCGCCGAAGTCGCCACTTTCGCCATCGCGATCGTTTCAAAAGTCTTTTTCAAAAACGCGAGCGGGTCTGCGTCCGGCGTCGCTTTCGCTTTGTCCATCGCGCGCATCGTCAATTCTTTCGTGCCGCCGCCCGCCGGAATCAAACCGACGCCGATTTCGACCAAACCGATATAAGTTTCCGCCGCCGCGCGCGCCTTATCGCCGTGCATCGAAATTTCGCATCCGCCGCCGAGAGTTAAACCGTAAGGCGCCGTAACAACGGGTTTTGCCGAATACCTGAGACGCATCACGGCTTTTTGCAGCTGGCGCACGCCGAGGTCGATGTCGTCCCATTCTTCTTCCTGCGCGGCAAGCAGAATCATCATAATGTTTGCGCCCGCGGAAAAGTTTCCGCCCTGATTGCCGATCACCAAGCCGACGTGATTTCGCTCGACTTCCTCAACGGCGTATTTCAACATCGAAATCGTATCGCCGCCGAGCGAGTTCATTTTTGAATGAAATTCGAGACAAGCAACGCCGTCGCCGATGTCGATCAGGCTCGCCGCGCTGTTTTTCCTGATAACGCCCGTGCGGTCTTTGATTGATTTGAGCTCGATAACGCCGTGACGATCGGGCAGAGGTTTATAATCGCCGTTCACTAAATCGTAAAAAGATTTGCGCCCGTTTTCGTATTTGTAAAAAGTTTCAGCGCCCGAATCGAGCATTTTCCGAACATTTTCCGGGATTGGCTGACCTTCCGTTTTCATTCTTTCGATCGACTCGCGCACGCCGATGGCATCCCACGCTTCGAAAACGCCGATTTCCCAGCCGAAGCCCCATTTGATCGCGTTATCGATATCGACGATCGTGTCGGCGATTTCCGGGATGCGGTTCGCCGCGTAGCGCGAAACTCTCGATGTCGTTTTCCACAAAAATTCACCGACGCGATCTTTGCCCCAAACAAGCGTTTTCACGCGCGCGGGCAAATCTTCGATTGCCTTTGCCGCTTCGATCGAAGGAAATTTCGTTTTTTCCTGCGGTTTATATTCAAAAGTATTTAAATCGAGTTCGAGAATCTGTCGATTGCCTTTTTCATCTTTCGATTTTTTGAAAAACCCGCCTTTTGTTTTGTCGCCCAACAATTTTTTGTCGAGCAATGTCTGAATCAGTTCGGGCAGACGGAAAACTTCGCGGTCTTCGTCATCGGGCACAGCCGGATAAAGATTGTTCGTCACGTGCGCGGTCACGTCCAAACCGACCAGATCGGAAGTTCTGAAAGTCGCGCTCGAAGCGTGCCCGATGGCTTTTCCGGTCATCTGGTCAACTTCGGTCGGCGTAAATCCCATCGCGATCATTTCGTGAATCGTCGCCATCATCCCGAAAACGCCGATGCGGTTGGCGATAAAGTTCGGTCGGTCTTTCGCCGAAACGACGCCTTTACCTAATCTCTGATCGAGAAATCCGGTAACAGCGCACGCGACTTCGCCGTCAGTTTCCGCGGTCGGAATCACTTCGACGAGCTTCATATATCGCGGCGGATTGAAAAAATGTATGCCGACGAAATGTTTTTTGAAATCGTCCGAGAAAGGCTCGGCGATTTTTTCGATCGGAATTCCGCTCGTGTTTGAAGCGATAACCGCCGTCGGTTTCCGGTGTTTCTCAACTTCGGCGAAAAGTTTATGTTTGATTTCGAGATTTTCGACAACCGCTTCGATGACGAAATCGCAGTCTTTTATTTTGTACAGATCGTCTTCAAAGTTTCCGAGCGAAATCAAATTGGCGTTATCAGCCAGCATAAACGGCGCGGGCTTCAGCTTTTTTGCCGCTTCAAACAGCGAATTAACAATGCGGCAGCGAACCTCCCGCGCATCGAGCGACAAGCCTTTCGCTTGTTCATCGCCGGTCAGCTCGCTTGGCGCGACGTCGAGCAGAAGCGTCGAAATTCCGGCGTTTGAGAGATGCGCCGCAATCGCCGCGCCCATTGTTCCCGCGCCTAAAACGGCAGCTTTATTAATTCTTAACATAAACTTTACTGGATTTTCCCCGACTATTGAATTGTGGATAACATCATACTGAATGAGCATTCATTCAGCAAGCTTTTTTTAAGAAAAACCAGTAAAAACTTTGATCGAAATCATCTGCGGCGCTTGTTTCTCTCGAGCATCATATCCAAAGCCAGAGTTTTTTCATTGAGTTTTTTATTCAAAGCTCGTTTTTCATTTTCGTCCGTACAATTTTTGAGTTTTTCGCGCAGCATTCCGGTTTCTCTTAATAACTCGACTTCTTCCGGCACGAATTCATTGTTTTTGAGCAGGGTGACTCCGGAACGCAAATTTTCCGGCGTGGCAAAATATTCGTCAAAATTAAGCGGCTTACCGGCGTTTTTCAAATTATCGAATTCGCCGTCGGCTATCGCTTTTTTAATCATTTCATCGATAATTTTTTCGAGCGACATATCTATATTTTAACCGTTCAAAAATCAATTTTCACGCCTGAATCAATCGCCCGGCGAAAAAAATGTTGACATATAATTGAAATGATTTCATAATTTTTTTCGTTCATCACAATTCAAATATTTCCTCCGGAATAAAGGCTTACGCGCCTTTTTCTCCCATTTGCTTTTAGATGAACGCCCAACCCTTACAAAAAACCGAAGGAGAATAATATGAAAAAAACGTTACTTATGATTTTCGCGTTGCTTTTGTTCAGCGTTTGCGCGCAGGCGCAGGCAGATACGGCAGCCGCTTCACCGAAATCAGCCGCAAGCGTCGAAGCCAAACCTAAAAAAGCGACTTTTCGCGCCAATAAACAGCAAATTACCGAAGCGCAAAAAATGTTGAAAGCTGCGGAGACGGGCAAAATGGACAAAGACTTTCGCGCCGCTGTCAAAAAATATCAAGCGGAAAACGGATTGTCGCCGACCGGAACGTTAAACCGCGCGACGCTCGAAAAAATGAATATCGGGCTGACCGATAAACAAAAAGAAATTCCCGTTTCAGCCAATTCGTTTAAGGATTCTTCCGACAAACCGGCGACGGCTTCAAAACGCGGACCCGTTTTTCGCGCTAATAAAGAGCAAGTGATGGCGGCGCAAAAAATGTTAAAGGAAAAAGGAATGTACGCGGGCGAAGAAACCGGAAAACTCGATGACGCGACGCGCGAAGGCTTGAAAAAGTTTCAGACGGCAAACGGAGCGAAAGTGACCGGAACGCTTAATCGTGAAACTTTGGAAAAAATGGGCATCGCATTGACCGACAGACAAAAGGAAATGTAATGTTCTTTTATTTTTTTATTTGGTCAAAAACAAAAAAGCGGCGAACGCTCATCGCCGCTTTTTTGTTGCGATTTTTTCCGCGAAATTAAAGTCCCCGTCTTTACGTTCGGCTTTGTAAAACCCCGGTTTACGGATTCCGCGTATCCGCGCGATTGGTTTTCTGATAAATTATTTTGAATTATGAAACACATTACACTGATTTTTATTTTGGCGTTTGCGACTCTCAATCTTTCGGCTCAGCCGGGCAAGCGCGACGAAAAATCCGAAAACGATATTCGCCGCGTGATGAACGAGCAGGCGATCGCCTGGAATGCGGGCGACATCGAGGGATATATGAAAGGTTACCGGAATTCGCCGCAGCTGAAATTCGTTTCCGGCTCAAACGTCACGAGAGGCTGGCAGCCGACGCTCGAACGCTATAAAAAAAATTACGATTCGAAAGCGAAAATGGGCGTTTTGTCGTTTTCCGATTTGGAGATAACGATTTTGTCGAAAGATTCAGCCGTTGTGCTGGGCACATGGACGCTGCGGCGCGAAAAAGATAATCCGGGCGGAAAATTTACATTGATTTTCAGAAAATTCAAAGAAGGCTGGCGCATCGTTCACGATCATACGAGCTGATTTTTGTTTTGCCTTCTCCGTTTCAAATTGTATCATTTACTGATTGACGGTTTAACAAAACCTCAAAAACTACATATGAAAAAGGGCAGGTAATAATGGAAGATATACGACAAAAATCAATTGTAAAATTAAACGATTTAATAAAAGGCATCAAAACGGCGATGCTGACGACGATCGACAAAGGCGTTTTGCGCTCGCGTCCGATGCAGACACAGGAATTCGATTTCGACGGCGATTTATGGTTTTTTACGAGTTCAAACACGCATAAAGCCGAAGAAATCGAAAATGATAATCGCGTTAACGTCAGCTACGCGGCGCCGTCGGTCAATACATACGTTTCCGTTTCCGGCACGGCGGAAATCGTTAAGGATCAGGCGAAAATTGACGAATACTGGAACGATATTTTAAAAGCCTGGTTTCCCGAAGGAAAAGATTCGCCGGATCTCGTGCTTCTGAAAGTCTCGGTCGAACAGGCTGAATACTGGGATTCGCCTTCGAGCACGATTGTTCAGATCGCCGGTTTCGTCAAAGCGATGGCGACGGGCGAGCGAGCGGACGGCGGCGAACACGAAAAAATCAATCTGTAATTTTTATTTATAAACTTTTAGTAGATAACTGAAAACAGATAATGGATAATAAAGCGAAAGTTTTGTTATCCATTTTCATTTCGGAGAAAAAGATGAAAAAGATTAGTTTCGCTCTTTTCGCAGTCTGTCTTTTTTGCGTCGCAGTTTTCGCGCAAAATCCTACGATTCAACAATATCTGAATATTCGTTCCGCCAGCTCGCCGGCTCTTTCAAATGACGGGAAGCGGCTCGTTTACCTGACGAACGTCACCGGAACTTCGCAAATCTGGATGATCGATTTGCCGAACGGTCAGCCGAAGCAAATAACCGATTACGAAGACAACGTCGGGTTCGTCCGCTGGTCGCCGGCGGGCAGCGGCATCGTTTTCGGAAAAGCGCGCGGCGGCGATGAAAACACGCAGTTTTTCTGGATGGCGAACGACGGCTCAGGCGTCAGACAATTAACTGCCGACCCGAAAGTTCGTCATAATTTCGGCGAATGGTCGAGCGACGGCAAAAAGATTTTCTACGCGTCGAACAAGCGCGATAGAAATTATTTCGATATTTATTCGATGGAAGTCGAAACGGGCAAAGAAGAGCTGCTGCTTCAAAACGACGGCTCGAACTCGGTCGCGGCAATTTCCGACGACGGCTCGAAAATCGTCGTTTCGCGCTCTTCGGTCAAATTCAGTCTCGACAACGATTTATATCTGCTTGACGCGCGAACGAAACAGGAAACTCACCTGACGCCGCACACCGAGGCGACCCAGTATTCGGACGTTTATTTTATTCCCGACGGTAATTCGCTGATCCTCGGAACCAATCAGGGCAAAGAATTTGTCGGGTTTTCAAAAATGGATTTGACGCGAAAAACGCTCGCGCCGATCAATCGCCCCGAAGGAGATTTGGACGCGACGGCTTTGAGCGACGACGGCAAAATGTTCGCGCACACCGTCAACCGCGAAGGATTCAGCGAAATGTACGTTTCGCTCGCCGCTTCGATCACCAAAAAACTGACTGTTCCGCTGCCCGCGCAAGGCATCGTCGGCGGGCTCGATTTCTCGAAAGACGGCAGAACGCTGGCGTTCACTTTCAGCTCGGCGAAACATAATTCCGACATCTGGCTTTACGATTTGAACACTAAAACCGTCACGCAAATCACCAAAAGCGACCGCGCCGGAATTCCGCAGGAAACATTTGTCGAGCCGAAATTAATCAAATTCAATTCATTCGACTGGCGCTAGATTCCGGCTTGTTATTAT
>JAOAPX010000127.1 GCA_025463125.1 Acidobacteriota bacterium
CCGATCCAGCCGAGGTCCGTATCATTATCCTGTTCGACCACGCGTGTAGTTTCGGTTCTCCTGTCATCACGCGCATTATCGTTTCTCGAATTTTGCGCAAATGCAGGGAAAGCCGCCGCGAAAGTTAAAATTAAAGCCAGAACGCCGTATCTTGTAAACGCTTTCAGTTTCGAAAATTTCATGAATATTTCTCTCCTCTTTTATTAATCTTTCAACGCCCGAAAAGCTTTGCTTTCGGGCTTTTCATTAAAATAATTGAATACAAGAGTTAGTTTTTTAATAAACCGAAACCAACACTTTTTATTTCAAAATTTTATAAAGCATACGAGCGGTTAATCGTTTAATTAAAACCACTTTTATCCGCACGCAATAAATTTACATCCGCAAACAATCATCCCAGAGTTTAAAAAGGATTTCCTGTACGGTTCACCTTATTTGTTATCAAATCATCTTCGTGCTGAGCCGCGGATAAATCACGAGCCGGAGTATTTGAACGCAAATCGTTATTTACCGGATTCATATTGATTTCTTCGACTTCAACATCGGTTTTTCGAAGCGTTTCGTGAACGATTTCTTCGTGTTCCGAAACCTGCCTTCCGATTTCGACTTCTTCGACGACACGCGCCTGTTTCGCGACCACCGGAATTTCGGCGAGTTCTAAAAATTCGATTTCGCCTTCACGGAAATTCGATAAATCATCCTGCGTTACGTCGCGGTTTACGGAATTTCGATTGACGATTACGTATTGATTTCGAAGCCGCACGTTTTCTTCGACCGGTTTTTCAATAATCCGGCTTTTAACGCGGACGCCGCCGGTTTCGACGACTTGTTTGTCGATTTGCATTTGTTCTTCGATTACGGGAATTGTCGTTCCGGTCTGCGCCGGAGCGCTGTTTTGATGGGCTGCCGCATAATTATTATTATTTCCCGTTAAATTCTGCCGGGTTTGCCCCGTCGATGTTCCGTCAATATCGACCGCGCCGTTTTTATCGAGAACAAAAGCCGCTTCGCGGGCTCTTTCTTCGTCTGCGACGTGAACTGTAACGATCGAATCGGCGTCAGCCGCCGCATTTGTATAATTGTTAGCGTTCTTTTTGTCGTTGTTAAAAAGGGAATTGAAGAAATTAGCGACGCTTTCGGTGATGATGACCTGCTCGGTCGCCAGGTTTTGAGAGCCGCCGTGAGCTTTGTTTGAAATATCGATATTTTCCGGAACAAAACCTCTCTGATTTAATTCGCGTATAGCCGTTTCAGCCTGATTTCTATTATTAAATAAACCAACTACCGTATAAGACATTTTTACCCTCCTTGAAATTCAAAAAAAATTACAGCGATTTGCCGGAAACATCGTCGGCGTTTGGCTTGGTCAGATTGTCAAGATGCTCGTTCTGCGCCGTGCGGACAACTTCAATTTCTTCTTTCAAAAGCGTTACCGTCTGCGGATGATGCGACTCGACGACGCGGTTGTGAACGTGGAGCTCTTCGACGAGCAGAAGCTTTTTGACCATCACAATTTGTTCCTGCACGACGGGAATAATCATCGTCTCGCCTTCCTGCCGGATCGGCGGATGCTTTTCGACAAACGTGTTTACAGGAATCCGGTCAACCGTGACCTCGCCTTTGTAAGTCGGCACATCGACAATCTCATCAATCTCTTTGACCGTTTTTGTGATGTTAACTTTCCCGGTCGGCACGATGTGTTTTTCAATCGTTACTTCTTCCTCGATAATCGGAATGACCATTTTGTCATTATTAAATTGGGAATCTGCTCCTGCCATTTCATCTGCGTATCTTTCCGGTCTTACTGCCATTATCGCTCCTCCGAATAAAACTACATTATTATTTTCAATACAATATCTTGTTAATTTCGTTGGATTTGCAATTAACGTTCCGTAATTGCCGGTAACCGATCTTTAATCAATTTCTTTCAATATAACTTCTTTTATTACTTTATTTAAGAAATAATTTTGAAGCGTTGAAAATTTCTGTATAAAGTTAAGCTGAGGAATAAAGATTTTGTATTAAATTGATACTTTAAATAATATTTGATGATCTAAATTTAGATGTTTGGTTGCAAAGCGTGACGGCGCGGAACGCGCTGCGCTTTTTTAAATTTAAAAAGGAAACGCTTCGGGATAAATTTCATAAAGCCGCGCCGCCGCGACATTTGCCGCTCGACGATTGTTTATAAGCTTTGCGCAGCCCAGGTCATTTCGAATTTGCTTCAAGTTTGCATCGCAGTCTGCGGCGGCGCGACATCACCTGTTTGCCGTACATAAAAGGGCGATAAATCCGCCGGGAAAAGCTTGCCAAAAACCCGACCGGCTATTTCGATACCGGCATCACCGAAAGTTTGCGCCGAAAAACGAACCTCTTTATTTATTCGTCGCCCTTGATCGCACGTCAAAGTTCGCTTATGCTGAACTGCATTCTGACCGGACCTTGCGACCGGGCGTCATTCAAGCGCTATTATTACGAAACGCACTCGAAGTTAAAAAAGCACTTACATCTCTTTCTGACGGCTTACAGCTTCGCCGGACGAATTAAGACGCTCAAACGTCTAACGCCTTATGAATAAATTGGTAAATGCCGGCACAATGGCAAAGAACGATTTAACGATTTAAGATAAATCCGATTAAGATAAACCCGACACGCTGCGCTTTGGGACTAAATATCTAATATGAGTTATCGCACAGCTCTCACCGAGAGACTCATTAAAATTTTGTTTAACCTCGTCCGCCGCGCCCACTCCCGGCAGGAATTGGCGCGTGAATTCGGTGTCGATGCAAAGACCATCAGCCGCGACATCGATGCCTTGTCGCTCGAATACCCGATTGAAGATAAAAAGGTGGGCAGAGACGTTTACTATCAATTTGCCGACGGTTTTAAATTCGATTTCCCGAAGATTGAAATCGAAGAACTCGCCGTGCTTTTGCTCGCGCAGGAATCGATAGCCGGCATCGGTATAACCGCCGGCGATTCGTTCTACGCCGCGCAAGCCGGGTCCGTGCTCGAAAAAATCCGAAAATCCTTACCTCGCTCGATTAAAGAAAAAATGGACGCGCTCTCGAGAGTTTACGGCTCGGCGATTATCCCTTCGAAAGATTTCTCGGCGCACTCGGCGACGATCGACCGGCTCGCTTCGTGCGCCGTGCGTCGCAAAAAAGTCGAGATTCGCTACCACGGCTTAAACAGCGATACGCTGGAATCGCGCGTAGTCGATCCGTACGCGGTTTATTTTGACCCGGACGGGGCAACGCTCAAACTCGCCGCTTTCGATACAGGGAAAAATCGTCTGAGCGTTTTTTCCATTGACCGGATTATCAATCTCAAAGAGCTAAACGAGCGATTCGTTCGCGCGGCGGACTTTCAGCTGAGCACCTATCTCAATGAAAACTGTTTTAACGGAATTCACGGGGAACCCGTTACCGTCCGATTAAAAGTCGTCGGCGTTACGGCTCGCGTCTTTGCCGAGCGCCGGTTTCACCCGTCGCAGAAAATTATCCAAAGCAAACAGAGGCGAGGCGCGGCGCCCGAAACCGTCACGATTGAAATGCGCGTGGCATCGGGGCGCGGGCTGATCAGATTCATTTTAAGCCATCTGCCGAATATCGAAGTCGTTTCGCCGAAAGAAGTTCGGGATGAAGTAAAAAAGGTTATCGAAGCCGGATTAAAATTCTTTTAGAAAGTATTTTTAGAAAGTTTTTTAGATAAATTTTCCGATTCAGGACAAACCTGTCCGTTGTTATCGGATAAGATTTTGTAAAAACAAAAAAAAATGAAATTAAAAAAATGAAATTGAAAAAATCGAAATGAGATTACACTTTACGCTTTCGCCTAATACCGAACCCGTACCTTTCGCTTATCAGCACCGATTAATAGGAGCGTTTCACAAATGGCTCTCGGACAACAATTTGCACGACGCGATCAGCCTCTATTCGCTCGCCTGGCTCGACGGAAGCCGGACGGTTGCGAATCATCTGGAATTTCCGCGCGGCGCGAAATGGTTCGTCAGTTTTTTCGAAGATGAACACGTCGAAAAATTAGTCGGCGGCGCGTTAAAAGACCCGGAAATGTTCTGCGGAATGCGCGTCGAACGCATCGAACAGCAAACCGCGCCCGATTTCGGCACAAAATATAAATTCAAAGTCGCCAGTCCGGTCTTCGTCAAAGGCAAAATGCCCGCCGACGGCAAACCGCCGCATCATTATCTTTACAACGAACCGGAAGCCGACGCGCTGATGACGGCAACCCTAATTCACAAAATGGACGCCGCCAACCGCGAAGCCGGCAAAGAAATTTTCACCGAACCCGACAGGCAAATAAAAATCGTCTTCGACCGGGAATTTTCCAGCCCGAAAATAAAGCTCGTCCGCATAAAAGAAATAAACCATAAGGCGAGCATCTGCCCGATCATCGTCGAAGGCACGCCCAAATCATTACAATTCGCCTGGAACGTCGGCATCGGCAACGGCACCGGAAGCTGTTTCGGGAGTTTGAAGGAGAATTTAGAAAATGCTTGATACGCTTTTACAAATTGGCAAAACTTTACGTAAATCCGGTCGATTACGTCATCACCGTTATATAAAACCTGCGCCTAAAGTGGAAAAAA
>JAOAPX010000073.1 GCA_025463125.1 Acidobacteriota bacterium
GAAAATTCAGGTCAAAAGGATTTCTATTTGAAATAAATTTTGATTTATCCTGCTTTTTATCAGTGTCTATCAGTGTTTATCCGTGGATAAATGCTCTTAAATTTTTATGAAAATAGCTTTAATCGGACACGGCGCAATGGGGCGACTTATCGAAACGCTCGCCAAAAATAAAAATCACGAAATCGTCGCAATCATTCATGAAGCCGATGCGAATTTGTCGGCGGAAGAATTAGTGGAAAAACTGAAAGGCGCGGATGCGGCGATTGATTTTTCGGTCGCCGAAGCGGTTGAGAGGAACGTTCGCGCTTGCCTGCTGGCGGAAGTTCCGCTGGTTGAAGGAACGACCGGTTGGAACGATCAAAAAGAAGCGATCAAAAGTTTGGTTAAAGAAAAACAAGGCGCGTTTGTTTTCGGCGCGAATTTTTCGGTCGGCGTCAATTTGTTTTATAAAATCGCCGATTACGCCTCGGCGCTGTTTGCCGTATTCGAAGATTACGAAGCGTTTATCGAAGAACAGCATCATTCGCGCAAAAAAGACGCGCCTTCCGGGACGGCTTTGAAATTAAAAGACATCGTTGCCGCGCACATCGCAAAAGATTTCAGTGTGGCGGCGACGCGCGCCGGAAATATCCCCGGAACGCACCGCGTCGGATTCGACGGAACGGCTGACCAGATTTTACTCGAACACTCGGCGCGCTCGCGCGAAGGCTTCGCTTCGGGCGCGATTACAGCGGCGGAATGGATTGTCGGTCGTGCGGGATTTTATGAATTCACGGAGGTAATGGACGAGATTTTAGGATAGCGGCGGAAACCGGTCTTTACCAAAACGCAAAAATGCCGGAAGAACGTTTGCGGTGTTTTTCGATAAATTCCGAGGGGTCGATCCATCCGCGCCGGTCATCGGCGTAACCGTTTCCGGCTTGATTCCACATCGGGCAATCAACCCGTCGAATTTCAAAATGCAGATGACACATATAACGCCCGTTCGCGCTGCCGATTGTTCCGATAAGTTCTCGCCGCGATACATTTCCGGCGGTTTTTAGAATCGTTTCCAGGTGAGCGTAGAGGCTTTGAACTTTGGTTCCGTCCTCGGCGGTATGTTCGATAATAAGGACATTTCCCCAACCCGCGCCGGCATCGGCGGCAAAAACGATCTGACCGTCGGCGGCGGCATAGACAGGTTCGCCGCAATCGGTATTTCCGCCCGTGGTTTTGTTCCAGTCTTCGCCGAGATGACGGTTTTCACCGAAATCCTGCGCGTTGTACCACAAATCGCCGTCTCTTTTTTCGGTGATGTAATCGGTTTCTCCGGTCGGGTAAGCAAAGCTGTCGGCAGGAAATTTTATTAAAAATTCGGGTATTTCTTTATTCGGATCGGGCTTAAAAGTACAGGCGGAATGACATATTAAGACGCTGAAAATGATAATCAAAATAATTATTGGTCTCATAAGAGAAGTTGATTGCCGTCTTTGTCTCCGCGCAATTATGAACATATAATTTTAATTTGGTCAACACGAATTTGGGGAATGATTTTGTAAATTATGACAATGAAACTAGATTGGATGCGAGGCTGCGGCACCGCGCTTGTAACGCCGTTTAGAAAAGACGGCTCGGTTGACGACGATTGTTTTAAATCTCTGGTCGAGCGGCAGATAAAAAACGGCGTCAAGCTTTTGATTCCGTGCGGAACGACCGGCGAAAGCGCGACGATGTCTCACGAAGAAGATGAGCGCGTCATTGCTATGACGGTCGAGATCGCGCGCAGGCACGGCGCGAAAGTGATTGCCGGAACCGGCAGCAATAATACGGCGACGGCGATCGAATACACGCGCAAAGCGAGTGAATTGGGCGCTGACGCGGCTTTAGTCGTCGCGCCTTACTATAACAAACCGACGCAAAACGGCTTGCTCGCGCATTTCGGCGAGATAGCGCGTTCGGTCGAGAAATTCCCGATCGTGCTTTACAACGTGCCGGGCAGAACCGCTTCGAATATTTCGGCTGAAACGACCGTTAAACTGGCAAACGAACACGAAAACATCGTGGCGATCAAGGAAGCTTCGGGAAACTTTTCGCAAATTATGGAAATCATCGCCGCGCGCCCGGAAAACTTCGCGGTTTTTTCCGGCGACGACTCGTCGACTTTGCCTTTAATCTCGGTCGGCGCTGACGGGCTGATTTCGGTTGTCGCAAACGAATTTCCGAAAGAAACTTCCGCGATGGTCGAAAAAGCTCTCGACGGCGAGTGGGCTTCGGCGAGAAAACTTCATTACAAGCTTTTCGCCCTGATGGAAGCCAATTTTATCGAAGCCTCGCCCGCTCCGTGCAAATTCGTGATGAAAGAATTAGGACTGCTGGAAGAAAATTTAAGATTGCCGCTCGTTCCCATAACCGAGCCGACGCAAAATCTTTTGCGCGATATTTTAAAGAATTTGGAAAAATAGTTCACCGCGGAGACGCACGGCGTCGCCAGGTTGAAAATAAATCATTTAAACAAGCGATTTAATGTGTTTAAAAAAGCGGTTTGATGATTGGAATAAAAAACAAATAAGAGCAAACGATAAATAAAAAAACGCGCTCTTCGCGTCTCCGCGGTGCAAATTTAATTATGACTTTACAGGAAAAAATCGAACAATTATTTACAAAGTCGGAATTCGACGCCGGCGACCACGAAACTTTTACGCAATTCAAGACCGAGTTGCGCGAAGGCAGAATTCGCTCCGCCGAAAAAGACGAAAACGGCGATTGGAAAGCGAACGCCTGGGTCAAGCGCGGAATTTTGCTCGGCTTCAAGATGGGCGAAATGGTAACGATGTCTATGAGCGGCGAGACGTTCCAGTTTTTCGACAAAAACACGTATCCGCTGCGCCCGATGAATTTAGACGACAAAATCCGCATCGTTCCCGGCGGCTCGACTATCCGCGACGGCTCTTACGTCGGACAAAACGTCGTTTTAATGCCGCCGTGCTACGTCAATGTCGGCGCTTACGTTGACGAAGGCACGATGATCGACAGCCACGCGCTCGTCGGCTCGTGCGCGCAGATCGGCAAACGAGTTCATCTTTCGGCGGCGGCGCAGATCGGCGGAGTTTTGGAACCCGTTAACGCGAATCCGGTCGTCATCGAAGACGATTGTTTGATCGGCGGCAACACGGGCGTTTACGAAGGCACGATCGTCAGGGAAAAAGCCGTTTTGGCTTCGGGCGTAATTTTGACGCGCTCGACGCCGGTTTTCGATCTGGTCAACAATCGCGTTATCAAATCCGACGGCGAAAAACCTCTGGAAATCCCTGCCGGCGCAGTCGTCGTGCAGGGCTCGCGGCAGATTACGAGCGGTTTCGGCAAAGAAAACGGTCTTTCGATTTACGCTCCCGTCATCGTCAAATACCGCGACGAAAAAACCGACGCTTCGACAAAGCTCGAAGACTATTTGAGATAAACGATTTTCGCAGAGGAGTAATACGAAAAGCTGAAAACGAACGACGAAAAATTAACGATTTAATCGTCTGAATAATCACGGCTGGAGCGCGTTTTTTTTTGTTTTGCGGTTTTTAAATGTTCGATTCGCCTTTGTGATAAATTTATAAAATATGACAGCAACTCAACAGGATAAAGTTTTTCAAGTGCCGCGCCGTTTGCAGGGAATTCAGCCGACTTTGATTCGTCAGATTTTCGAACGCGCTTTGCCGGGGTCGATAAATTTCGGCATCGGCGAGCCGGATTTGCCGACGCCGCAGTTTATGCGCGAAGAAGCCGCGCGCGTAACTCTCGAAGAACAAAACGGTTACACTTCGCACGCCGGTCTGCTTTCGCTGCGCGAAAAGATCGCCGCGCAATATCCGCATTTGAATTTAGACGCCAATCAGGTTTGCGTGACGGTCGGCTCGCAGGAAGCGATGACCGCCGCGTTTTTGTCGATCGTCGAAGAAGGCGACGAAGTTCTGGTGCCGAATCCCGCTTTTCCGGCGTATGAAAACTGCGTCCATATTTCCGGCGGCAAGACGGTTTTTTATCGCCTGCCAGCCGAAAAGGATTTCGCTTTTGACATCGAAGAATTCAAATCGAAAATCACTTCTAAAACCAAAATCGCCGTAGTCATTTCGCCTTCGAATCCGACCGGGAAAATTTTCACGAAAGAAGATTTTCAGGCGATCGCCGAAGTTTTGAAAGACACGGGAATTTATTTGATCTCCGATGAAATTTACGCGGATTTGTATTTTACGAAAAACGCGCCGCATTCGGCTTCGGAATTTTACGAACGGACGATAATCGTTTCCGGCTTGTCAAAATCTTTGAGTATGACGGGCTGGCGCGTCGGCTGGATCGCCAGCTCGCAAACGGACGTGGTCAAAGCCGCGCTGACTTTGCACGGCTTTATGACGGTCTGCACTTCGACCATTTCGCAAAAAGCGGCGCTTTTAGGCTGGACTGACGAAGCCGAACGGGCGAAAGCCGATGCCAGGGAAATCTACAAGCGTCGCGGCGAGTTTCTGATCGACATTCTGCAAAAAGAACTCGGCTTGCGCGCGACCGCGCCCGAAGGCGCTTTTTACACGATGGTTGACGTGCGCCGAATCGGCGACGACGCGGAAGTTGCCGAAAAATTTCTGCAAAACCGCGTTATTACCGTGCCGGGCATCGCGTTCGGCTCGGAAGCGAAAGGTTTTTTGCGAGTTTCTTTCTGCAACCCGGAAGATCGAATCGAGGAAGGCGTGCGGCGTATGAAAGAAGCTTTAAGCAAATAATTATAATTTGCTTCGGTAAATTTAATTTTGCTTTCGTAAATACAACTTAACTTCTATTGTTATAAAGCTCGCGCTGCAAAAACATCTTGGCGATTTGCCATTCTCGTTTGATTGTCGCAGCCGATATTCCGAGCACTTCGGCGGTTTCTTCGACCGACAAGCCGCCGAAAAACCTCAGCTCAAAAACGCGCGACTGGCGATCGTCAAGGCGCGCTAAATTATGCAGAGCCTCGTCTAATTCCAACAAATTCAATTCGCCTTCGGCAAATGCGTCAACGGCGCGATCAAGCGTGATGCGAACGAAAGTTCCTTCGCGCTTTTGTCTTTTGCGCGCGACGGCGTGATTTACAAGGATTCGCCGCATCATTTTAGCGGCGATGCTGATAAATTGCGTTCGATTGATAAAAACGCCTTTTTCCTGCTCGGCGAGGCGCAAAAATGCTTCGTGAACCAGCGCCGTCGGCTGCAATGTGTGATCGGTTCGCTCCTGCCGCATATAAAATGTCGCGAGCCGCCGCAGCTCGTCGTAAACCTGCGGGTAAATGTTCTCCAAATCAGCGTCCGCTGAATTTTCCGGTTCTCGGGTTAGTGGAATCAGGCTCATAAAAACAGAAATATCCTGCTTGATTATAAAAAAAATAAAACGAAAAAAAAATGAGCTGTGTGGGCGAAAAAAATTGCGTATTGATGAAGAGGAAAAAATCCGTACTAAAGCAAAATATTTATTCAAATACAAGTCATATTTTGCAGAGAGATTCTAGCAGATATCGCTCTCTATTAAAAAGGATTTTAATTTCAAACACCCTAAGAAGCATTTTATAAAAAATAATCGATGAAAACCGGGGCGGTTTTGCGTAAAACTGCGCGGTCTTTTGAGGAGCAAGAAATCAATGGAAAGAATGATTATTAAACACTTGAGCGGTTCGAAAGCCAATCAGGTCGAAGAATTCGCGCTGCGTCACCATAACGAACTCGTTTTCGGGCGCGATACGTCCGCGACCGTCAAATACGATCCTGACCGCGATGATTTAGTCGGCAGACAACACGCCAAAATCACGAGAGATCCGAGCAGCCCCGAAGGATTTTTACTGACAGATTTAAATAGCACGAACGGAACTTTTTACAACAAGCAGCGCATCAGCGGAACGGTTAAGATAAATCCGGGCGATTCCGTGCAGTTCGGACCGGGCGGACCCGAATTCGTTTTCGACGTCGAGCCGCGACCGAATAATTTCGCGAAAGCTACAAGAATGGTCGATGCGAGCAAGCCTCCGATGCCGCAAACCCGTATGGTCGAAACGGGCGCGAGCGCCATGAGCGCATCCGCCGGCGCAAGCGGCGTCAAGGCTCCCGGAACGGTCGGAAAAGCGACCGTTGAAAGAATGATCTCGCAAACCGTTCACGAAACGAAATCTTCGCAAACGAAAAAATTCGGCATAATCGGCGCCGTCGCGGCAATTGTCGTTCTGGTTCTTTTCGGCGCGGTCATTGGCGGCGCTTACTGGTACAGCAGCAGCCGCGAATCGGCTTTGAAAGACGAAATGGCTGGCAAAACCACCGACCTCGAAAAGAAATTATCCGAAGGAAAAGGTTTCACGGCTGCTGACATAAACGACAAATACGGAAAATCCGTCGTTTATTTCGAAGCCGCGTGGCGTTTGATTAACACCGCGGAACAAGCTCAGGCGTTTCACGCACATTTTTCCCCGGCTGAAGTCAAAGCGCTTTTCAAAGCCGATGTCGGCGCGCCGATTCCTCTTTACGTGCAGGTGGACGCCAATACTATCGAGCCGGTTTTGCGCTATTCGAAAGGCGCTTCCGATCGCCCGATCGGCGGGGTTCACAGCGGAACCGGATTTATCGTCACCAATGACGGTTTTGTTTTAACTAATCGCCACGTCGCCGCCGCGTGGATGAGCGTTTATAATTTTCCGCCCGACACTCCGCCCGGAATCGTTCTTTCCGCCGATTATCGAAACATCGTCAAAATCGGACAAACTCCGCCGATTGATTGGGTTCCGGCAAACAGCCAGCAGGCTGGCGGAATGCTCGGCGGACGTTTGAAAGTAGCTTCACCGGCAGAACTTAAAGGCGTTAACGACACGCTCGACATCACTTTGCCCGGTAAAGAATCGAGAATGGCGGCAAGCCTTAAACAGGTTTCCGATCGCCACGACGTAGCGCTCGTTAAAGTAGACGTTCCCGGACAGCTTACCAAAGCCGAGCTTTTCGACAACTACGACGCGCTCAAAAAAGGCGAACAGGTCGTCGTTTTAGGTTACCCGGCAGCTTCGCCTCGAACATACGGGATTATCAAATCAAACGACACCTTTAACAGTACGACGCAGATGAAAATGATCCCCGACCCGACCGTTACTTTAACGAATATCGGCAACATCATTCGCGACAGCGACAAAGACGATCGAAAACGCGTCAGCACGATGGGCGACGTCATACAACTGGCAACGAGCGAAACCGGTTCGGGCAATTCCGGCGGTCCGGTATTTGATATGCAGGGACGCGTGATCGGAATTTTCTTTGCCGGAAGCAGCCGCGGCGGCGTTAATTTAACCTACGCAGTGCCGATTCGCTACGGTAAGGAGTTTTTAGCGGGCGAATAAAAAAAGATAACGGGATGAACGGGGATTAGCGAAGATAACTAAAACTTTTACGCGTCTTTTATCTTTTCTTTATCCGTGTTCGTCCCGTCAATCCTCGTTAATCGGTTTTATTTAGATAATGCAGAGACGTTTAAATATCGGCGAACAGCTCGGAGAATACCGCATCACGCAATTTTTAGGCGCGGGCGGCATGGGCGAGGTTTATCGCGGCGAACACTCGAAACTCGGACGTTCGGCGGCGATAAAAGTTTTGCTCTCTTCGGTGACGGACGAATCTTTCCGTCACCGGTTCCACAATGAAGCGCGTCTGCAGGCAAATCTTCATCATCCGCACATCGCGGCTCTTTACGACTTTCAGGAAATCAGCGGACAGCTTTGTATATTTATGGAGTTTGTTGACGGAACCAGTCTTGAAGATGTCGTTAAAGCTCGCTCACTAGCCGTTGAAGACGCCTTACAAATCTTCACCTCAATCGTTGAAGCCGTCGGTTTTATACATTCTCACGGGATTGTTCACCGGGATATTAAATCCCAAAACGTCAAGCTGAACGGAATCGGCAAGCCGAAACTTCTCGATTTCGGCATCGCCAAAAATTCCGCCGATACTCACGGCTTGACACAGACCGGCGGCGTCATCGGAACGCCTCATTACTTAGCACCCGAGCAGCTCGAAGGCAAACCGGCTACGCCTCAAGCCGATATTTGGGCTCTCGGCGTGCTTTTGTACGAAATGCTGACGGGCGTTACGCCTTTTCACGGCGATACGCTCGGCGGGCTCGTCTTAAAGATTACGACGGCGCGGTTTTCAGCGCCGGAAACTCTTAACCCGGCGGTTTCACGCGAAATCTCCAGAATCGTCGCGCGCTGTTTGAAGAAAAACCTTTCGGAACGATATCAAACGGCAAACGAGCTTTTACGCGACGTGCAAAGCGTCTTGAGCGGCGGGAAAACTTCGGCGAACGCTTTCGGCAAAACTTTCGGATTTTTCGGAAAGACCGACGAGCAAACGCATTCGCAAAACAATCAAACCGGCTGTGAATCGCCGCAGGCGGTTTACTCTCCCGATGATTATTCCAGCCCGGCGGAACCGGCGGAAAAACCGAAAAACAAACTGCCGTTCGGCGTGATCGCCGCCGCTTCTTCGCTTGCGGTCGTCGCGCTTTTTATTTTTGTCGGCGCGGGAATTTATCTATTGAAAAGCTCGAATGACGCTGCGGGAAAAGTCCTCGCGTCGGACAAAAATAATACAAATAAATCTTCGGCTGTCGTTGTTCCGAGCGCAGCCGCAAGGCAAATAAAAATCGATGTGGATGAAGGAAAAGCTCACGTTTACCGGGGAGGTGAATCCATCGGTTCGACCCCTCTCGATTTAACTGTCCAGGACGGCGAAAAACTCGACCTTACACTTCGCCGCGACGGTTTTGAAGACAAAGCCGTGAAGTTTGAAGCCGTCGGCGGAAAACGCGTTTATACGTTTTCTCTAAAACAAAAATAACGAACGCGAATCATATACAAAATATAAAAATCATAAATAAAAAAGGAAAAGAGACGAGGAATTATACGATTTAATGCAAAGCAGCAGAGAAATACAAACAAACAATATTATCGCGAGCGTGCAAACCGACGTCGGCTGCGTGCGCGAAGCGAATGAAGATTCGGGGCGGCACGTTCAATCGAGCGATCCGCAAATTTTATCAAGCAAGGGAACTTTAACGATCGTTGCAGACGGCATGGGCGGGCACGCTTCGGGCGAAATCGCTTCGCGGATGGCGGTCGATTTGATCAGCGATTTTTATTACCGTGACACGGCAAATCCGCCGGGCGCGGCTTTGAAAAACGCGATCGAAGCGGCGAGCCGCCGAATTTACGAAACGTCGCTTTCGGACGAAAAATATTTCGGAATGGGAACGACGGTCGTCGCCCTGATCCTGCAAAACGACAAGGCTTTCGTTGCGCACGTCGGCGACAGCCGCGTTTATCGCCTTCGCGGCGAGGAGTTTCGGCAAATAACCGAAGATCATTCGCAGGTGATGGAAATGGTCAGATACGGAATCATCAGCCGCGAAGAAGCCAAAAATCACGATGATAAAAACATAATTCTGCGAGCGATGGGCACGCAGGCGGAAGTCGAAGCCGAATTAAGCGATTCTTTCAGCTTTTTGCCCGGAGATATTTTTCTGCTTTGCTCGGACGGTTTGTGCGACATGCTCGACGACGAGCAAACGCGCCGCATTTTAATCGCTTCGGGCGACATCCACGAAGCTTGCGAGCGCTTGATCGAAGAAGCGAAACATCGCGGCGGACACGACAATATCACGGTCGGAATCGTAAAAGTTTTGCCGTCGGGCGAAACGCATACGCGCGCCGTCCGGGCGACGCGCGAAATTAAAGTTTCATAAACGGCTCGCCGCAAAAAATCAGGAGAATTAATAATGATCGGACAAATAGTTGGTAATTATAAAATCGAAGAAAAATTGGGCGAAGGCGGGATGGGCGCGGTTTATAAAGGCGTCGATACGATGCTCGACCGCGAAGTCGCCATTAAGGTTCTGCGTCCGGAACTGACCAGTCAAACCGCGGTTGTCGAACGATTTCGCTCTGAGGCGGTAACTTTAGCCAAACTGAATCACCCGAATATCGCGACGCTTTTCTCGCTTTTCCGCAACGGCAACGAGCTTTTTATGGTTTTGGAATACGTGCGCGGCGAAACGCTCGATAACATTTTGCAGCGGCGCGGCGCTCTCCCGGCTGAAGAAGCGATCCCGGTTTTTTCGCAGGTTCTCGACGGGATCGACCACGCGCACGATCTGGGCATCGTTCACCGCGATATAAAACCGGCAAATATGATGCTCACCGAAAAGGGAACTTTGAAAGTGCTCGATTTCGGTATCGCGCGTCTTTTAGGCAGCGCGCGAATGACGCGCGCCGGTAATATCATCGGAACGCTCGAATATATGGCTCCCGAACAGGTCAAAGGGCAGGAAACCGACGGGCGAAGCGATATTTACGCGCTCGGAATGATGCTTTACGAAGTGTTAACCGGAAAATTGCCGTTTCAAACCGAGAACGAATTCGAGCTGATGATGCTGCAAACGGAAAAAATGCCTCAGAGCCCCCGCGAAATAAATCCGGCGATTCCCGAGGAGGTAGAAGAGGCGATTATGAAAGCGATTCAGAAAAATCCTGACGATCGTTTTCAAACCGCCGGTGAATTTCGCGAGCTGCTTCTCGAAGCCGGTTTCGGCACGCAAGGCAGAATGCACGGAATTACCGGAACGCACAAAAAACCTTTAACGCACCCGTCGCGCCCGGCGATTTCACAAGCGGGAGCTTCGGCGGACGCTAAATCGGAACCTGCGCAGGCGGCACCGAAAGAAACCCGTTTAGGCGCGCCAATCGCTCCGCCGCAAAAGCAAAAAGAAATAAAATCAACGCGTCTCGGCGCGTCTGCGGCAGCTGCCGGCGCGGCTCAAAATCAAGCGGCGAAAGCGACGCGTCTCGGGCAGGCGGCGCCCGCACCGCAACCCGCAACCGCCGCCGCTGTATCTGGATCGTTTTTCAGTAAATTGAAACCGATTCATTACATCGGCGCGGGCGTCGCCGTTTTGCTTCTGATCGGCGTCGTTGTCGCCGTTCCGCTGATAATGTTCGGCGTGAGCGTCTCAAATGCGATTGACGCGAAAGCCGCCGAAGAGAAAAAAGTCGAACAATTGAAAATAGAAGAAGCGCAAAAACCCGCGATCGTCGAACTGCCGAAACAAGCGCCGCCCGAATCACAAACAACGTCCGTGCCTGTTGCGCCGCCCGATGCCGCGACGGTAAACGCCCAGCAGCCTCTTAACCTGGAAGCGATTGAAACTAAACCGGTCGGTTCGAAACCGGATGAAAAACCGATTGAAAAGCCTTCGACCACCGCGCCGAAGCCAGCCGCGCCGAAACCTTTGGCTCCGAAAAAACCAGCGGCTAAAAAACCGAGCCTTGAAGACATGATGACAGATGACGGTTAAGCGCAGGTTTTAAGTAATTATATTGAAGCTGCAAGGAGATTAAAGAAAGATGAAACGCATTATTTACTTATTTATTTTAGTTGTGCTCGCTATGTCCGTAACGGTTTTCGGTCAGAGAAACAAACCGACGACGAAAACCGGGTTGGTCAAAACCTTACGCTCGAAGCAATTTCAAACCCGGCAGATCGTCGGCTTTATCGAAGATCGCGGCGTAGATTTTAAATTAACCCCGGACATCGAGGAAGAATTAATCGCCGCCGGGGCGCGCCCGCAGGTTCTCGAAGCCGTAAAAAACAATTACCGCGCATCGGTTCCGGTTTCAAATGTCGGAAGCAAAAACAGCGGTAAAAACAATACGAATAAGAACAGCGGCAGCGAAGCTTTAACCAAAGACCGTTTACTGAAAACGCTGCGTTCGAAAACCGTCAGCAACGGCGTTTTACTCGATTCGATCGAGAAGAACGGCGTGAGTTTTGAAACGACAGCCGCGGTCGAAAAAGAGCTGTCCGCCGCCGGAGCTTCGCCGGCAATTATCGCCGCCGTAAAAAATGCTTACAGCGGCAACCGGGCTTCGATCGAAGACGGCGAGCCGGTTTCCGCTTCGAGCCGCTACGAAAACCTGATCGAACAGGCAATCGAAACTTATAACCGCGACGTGAATTCGAGCCTTCCGCCAAACTCAGCCGGGCGTCTCGAAGCGATTAAAACTTTGACCGAAGCGGCAAAATTGCAGCCGAATAACCCGATCGCTTTTCAGCAAATCGGCTTTATGGTGCTTTACGGAACGCTCAACGGGTTTTCGCTGGCGGAAACCGGTTTTCGCAAAGCTTTAGACCTCGGCGGCAGCGCTGTTTTTCGCGTTTTCCACGATCACGACGGGATTTTTCAGGACGTTTGCCATGGCTCGCTTTACGTATCGAAAGACGGCGTTCGCTTTGAATCGGACGATAATAAGCATACTTTCGACACGACCGATGCGAATATCAAGCAGGTAAAAACCAACAGCAGCTGGAGACGCGCGTTTCAAATCAAAAGCGGTTCGTTCAAGATCGTCTTAAACGATCAGAGCGACAAGGACGGGAAAAAATTCAGCTTCGCGCCGCTGACCGATAACATCGAAGAATCGAAAATGGTTATCCGTTTAATCGGCAAGCAGTAAAAGCTTGAAGACAAACTCTCCCCGGAAAAAGGCGGCAATCGATCGAAAGAAGATTGCCGCCTTTTTCGTTTTTCTTGGTTTTTATTTCGTTTTTATTAATTTTTATATTGAAACTTTTGCAGAAGTTTTTATAAAAAGTAGCCGGTTTGCAGATTTCGCAGATTAGTTTTAACTTTTTCCAGATCGTTTCGGCGGCTTAAATTTTCCGGCGAAGTTTTGAACAGATTTTCAAAAATCGGCAATGCGGCGGCAAAGTTCTCGTAAGCTTTTTCCTTATTTTTTTTCTTTAAATAAGCTTCGCCGATACGCAGAAAGGACATCGCGACATCATGCCGGTAATCGGTGTTTTGCGGATCGCCGGCGGTTATTTCTTTTGAGCCGTTCAAACATTTCTCGTAAATATCAAGCGCTTTTGTCGCCTCTTCTTTCGCCAGGTAAATATCAGCCAGATGTCGCCGCGTAAAAAGAATCTGCCGCCGGGCGGCTATATTGACGGCATCGGTTTTGGCGACCGCTTCGTAATGCGCGATTGCTTCAAGATAAGCTTTTTCGGCTTGTTCGTAATTTTTATTTAGGGCGAGCGTCCAGCCGAGTTCCAAAAAGCAATCGGCAAGACCGTTCTGCTCGCCGAAATTGGCTTTATCGGCATCGAAAATCGATTGCTGGATTGATAAAGCGTCGCGAAGGCGCTTTAAGCTTTCATCCATCCGGTTAAGACTGCGCAAAGCTATCCCGACCCATAATTCAGCGATAGCAAGACTCGCGCGATACTGTTTGTTGTTCGGATCTGTCTCCAAAACTTTTTCTTCGATAGCAAGAGCGTCAGAAAAAAAACGCAAAGCTTCGTTTTGCCCGCCGATCTCGAGCTTCGCATAGCCTGCGTAGGAATAATAAGCGCTCAAAAGTCGCTCTAACTGCAAATCGCCCGGATTGTCTTCGATTACGCGTTTAATTGTGGAGATAGCTTTCTCGTAATAATTTAAAGCGTTTGAAAGCGAACCGCTGCGCAGAATCGCTTGCCCGAGCATCGCGTAAGAGCGGCTCGCGCTTTTGAGCAGCTGCACGTTTTCCGGTTCGATTGAAAGCAGTTTTTCGTGAAGAGCGACGGCTTTATTATAATACTCGACGGCGCTTGCCGTATTTCCGATCATCGACGAAACGTTTCCGATCTTGACGTAGCTTTGCGCGAGCTCGAGCCCGCTTTGAACGTCTTGCGGGCTGCGGCTGTAAATTATTTCGCGCATTTGCAGAGCTTTTCTATGGCTTTCGTATGCGCCCTGAGAATTGCCGAGACCGGGCTTGAAAATTTCCGACTGCACATCGCCGATTTTTTCGTAAGCCGTGGCAAGCTCGCTTTGCAGCGTGATATCGGAATCGGCTTCGGCGGCGAGTTTGTCGAGATATTCAATGGCGCGCATCACCAGCAGTTCGCGCGCTTTGATCGGGCTTTCGTCGATTTTTTCGTTTATCTCGAACATAAACGAATTTGCAAGGGCTCGCACATCCTTAAATCGCCGCTCGGCTTTGGCGCGCTCGGCGATGGCGATTTGTCTCTGGTAATTTGAAATTAAAAGCCCGCCCGATAAACAAACAAAAGCCAGCAAAGTCGCGGCAAAAGCCAAAGGATTGCGCGAAACGAATTTTTCCGCGCGGTAAAGAAAAGTGTCGGGGCGAGCCGTTACGGGCAAACCAGCCAGGTGTCTCCGGATGTCTTCGGCAAAAAGCTCGACCGATTTGTATCGCCGCTCCGGGTTCTTTCTAAGAGCTTTGAGAATGATGTTGTCGAGATCGGTTTTTATAATTGATCTGAAAAACAGAAGCCGGGAAAAAAACGGCGCGTCCGGCGAAGAAACGCCGCTTTGCGTTTCTCGTTTTCGCTGATCGTTCGCGTTTTTTGTCAGCGCTTCGCTCGGTTTGACCGGCGCTGTTTCGGCAATGGCGTGAAGCAGTTGTTCGGCGTTCGAACTGCTTGCGGCGAAAGGTCTCTGTCCTGTAACGAGCTCGTAAAGAATTATGCCGAGACCGTAAATATCGGTCGCCGTGGTAATCGCTCCGCCGGTAATTTGTTCCGGGCTCGCGTATTCCGGCGTCAGCGCCTGGAATCTGGTGACGGTAGCGTTTATCTCGTTTTCCGACAGCAGCTTGGCAATTCCGAAATCGAGCAGTTTCGGTATGCCGTCCTCGTTTATTAAAATATTATCCGGCTTTAAATCGCGGTGAACGATCAAGTTTCGATGCGCGAAGGAAACGGCTTCACAAACTTTTCTGAAAAGATCGAGCTTTTCGCTGAGCGACAAGTTTTTTTCAGCGGCATAACGCGTGATCGGCGTGCCGCGAACGTGCTCCATGACGAGAAAAGGCGTGTTTTCTTCGGTCGCTCCGCCGTCTAAAAGCTGCGCGATGTAAGGATGTTTCAGCCGCGCGAGGATTTGTCTTTCCTGCTGAAATTTTTGTTTCGCCGAAGAATTGAAAAAGCTTCGGCGCAGGATTTTAACGGCGACCTGCTGTTCGAATTCGCCGTCTGTGCGTTCAGCCAGAAAAACCATTCCCATTCCGCCCGAACCGAGCTCGCTGATGATGCGATATTTGCCGATTTTCATTCCGACGAAATTGTCCGCCGCGTCTGCGGCAGATAATTCCTTGAATGCCGTCGAGAAGGCGGGTTTGTCGAACACGTCGCCGCCTGCGTTTTCAAAAGCGAGGAAAGACTCGACTTCGCGCAGCAGCTCGTCGTCGCCCGAGCAGGCGTTTTTTAAATAAACCTCGCGTTCGGTCGGTGAAATTTCCATCGCCGTTTCCAAAACGCTTTTTAAATGCTGCCAACGCTCAGGGGTCATCTATCTAATAAATGATTTATCGAAAGTAAAGTTTTTTCTGGATTTGTACGGGTTATTTAAATTCAATCTGGAAGGGAACAGATATTTATTTAAAATATATATTGGTAAGCATAAGTTTCTTTTTTATGCATTTCAAGAAAAATAGAGCGAACAGAAAAGTTTTTTGAGCCGTACTTTGAAATTTTATTGCATTAAGTATATGAAAAATTGTAATTTTATTTCCCGAATCTCAAGGAGCTTCAATGAAATATTCACGTTCGATCATTAGTTTGGCGCTGGTTTTCGTAGTTTTAATGAGTACAGGCTTTTTGTGCGGCAGCGACCGGAAAAAACAAACCGCGCAAACTTCCGGTGTCGTGACGGAAACCGGATACGAAACCAAAAGAGTAAGAAAAAGCGGAAACCGCAACCGGAAGAAAAAGACTAAACGCACATTTGAAATCGTTTATCGCTATACGGTAAACGGCGTCGAATACGAGGAAGACAGCGATAGAGATGAAAGCGGCGCGGAAAACAGATATCGCGCCGGAACTCAGGGAACGGTCTGCTACGACCCGAACGACCCGGAAAATTCGGAGTTTCACCTGTCGAATTATACTTGCGGGCAATAAAATCAATAAAATCCCGAGGCTTTTCAGCTGTTATTTCAGTTCGGGTTATCGTGCCGAATTAACTTGCCGCGCCGTTTCTCTTACTAAAAATAAAGAGTTTCGCCGTTGTTTTTCGTTGCTATTTTGACATGCTCATTGTTTTCGAGGTTAAATTGAAGCTTAATCTTAAACTTTTAACTTTCATCAATGAGCAAAAAATATCGTATCGGAATATTAGGCGCGACCGGAACGGTCGGTCAGCGATTCATTCAATTACTTGAAAATCACCCGCAGTTTGAAATAACTGCGCTTGCCGCTTCGGATCGTTCGGCTGGAAAACCGTACGCCGAAGCGTGCGCATGGAAACTGCCCGGCGCGATGCCGGAAAGCGTTAAGCAAATTATAGTTGAGCCGATCGCTCCGCCGCTCGATTGCGAAATCGTATTTTCGAGCCTGCCGTCATCGGTTGCGCGCGAAACAGAAGAAGCATTCGCTCGCGCGGGCTGTGCGGTCATCAGTAATTCTTCGAGCTATCGTATGGACGAAGACGTTCCTTTGCTGATTCCGGAAATTAACGCCGATCATTTGGGGTTAATCGAAGTTCAGCAGCAAAAACGCGGTTTCGGAAAAGGCTTTATCGTTACGAATCCGAATTGCGCCGTTGTCAGTTTCGCGCCGCCGCTTGCCGCTCTGCATCGCAGATTCGGCTTGGAATCCGTCGTTGTCACCACTTTACAGGCGATTTCCGGCGCGGGATATCCGGGCGTTCCGAGCCTCGATATTACCGATAACGTCATTCCGTATATCGCCGGCGAGGAACCGAAAGTCGAAACCGAAGCGCAAAAAATTCTCGGCGTCCTAACCAACGGCGCGATCGAAAAAGCCGATTTCAATGTTTCGGCGCAGTGCTTTCGCGTCCACGTGATCGACGGTCACACGGCTTCGGTTCGTGTAAACTTGAAGCAGAAACCAACGCTCGAAGAAGTAATCGAAACGATTCAAAGTTTTCCGAGCCTGAGTCTGCATTCTTCGCCGCCGCGATTTATTGATTTCTGCGACGAACCTTCGCGCCCGCAGCCGCGGCTCGATCGCGACGCCGGAAACGGAATGACGATTACCGTCGGGCGGCTTTTCCCGGACAACGTTTTCGATTACCGTTTTGTTACGCTCAGTCATAACACCGTGCGCGGCGCGGCTGGCTCGGCGATTTTAAACGCCGAGCTTTTGATTGATAAGAAAATTCTTTAATCGAAAAAAAATAGAAAAATCAAAAGCGGGAATTGAAAACTTTAATTTAAAGAGCTTGGAATTAAAAGCAGGCGATAAATGAGTAAGTTGAAAATAATTGTGAGCTTTAAAGTTTCATCTGTATTTATTTATATTTATTCGCTTTTAACTCCAAGCCGTTAAATTAAAGCTGAAAATTCATAATACTTTTGATTAACGGCTTCATGAAAGAAGAAAAAAAGCCCGAACAGGAAAAAACGGCGGAAAACCTTTTCGCGAGACGTGTTTTAATCGCGGGCGGAATCGGGCTGCTGCTTCTTTTGATTGCCGGTCTTGTTTTTTACGCGATAGAAGTTATTCTTCTTCTTTTCGGCGCGATTTTGCTGGCGATTTTTCTGCACGGGCTGGCAAATATTTCGCGCCGTTACTTGCGTATCGGCGAAGGTTATTCGGTTCTGCTCGTTTCGGTAATCCTGCTTGGAGTGCTGGTTACAAGCGGCTGGATGCTCGCGCCGAGCATCGCCGATCAAGTTACAAATCTTCGTTATCAATTGCCGCAGGCGGCGGCGGATGTCAGCCGGTATCTTTCAAACTACAGTTGGGGAAATTTAATTCTCGAGCAAATGCCGAGCAGCGCCGAGGTTGTCGAAAAAGTCAACAATTCGAATATGTTGTCGCGCGTCGGCGGATTTTTTTCGTCAACCGCTGCAATTTTGACTAATATCGCGCTGATGATTTTGCTGGCGATTTATCTGGCGAGCGAGCCGAAAACTTATATAAAAGGTTTCGCAAAGCTTTTTCCGCAGCAAAACCGCAAGCGCGTGCGCGAGATTTTGTATGAAATCGGCGAAACTTTAAGCTGGTGGCTGATCGGAAAAGGCGCTTCGATGATTTTTATAGGGCTTTTGACGTGGGTCGGGCTTTCTTTTATAGGCGTTCCGCTTGCTCTTTCGCTCGGTTTGATTGCCGGTCTTTTATCGTTTATTCCTAATTTCGGACCGATCTTGTCTGCAGTTCCCGCCATTCTTCTGGCTTTTATCGACAGCCCGATCAGCGCATTGTACGTTTTGGGTTTATACGTCGGCGTGCAGCTTATCGAATCGAATCTGGTGACGCCGATGATCGAGCGGGAAACGGTCGAACTGCCGCCGGTTTTAACGATCGTTTCGCAGCTGGCGCTGGCTATTCTGTTCGGCGCCCCCGGCTTGATTCTGGCAACGCCGATTCTAGCCGTCGTCATGGTGCTCGTTCAGACTCTCTATATTCAGGATGTTTTAGGCGATAAAACGGAAAACCTGCCCGAAGATAACGAGTCGAACGCTGATAATCAGCAAAGCGGTCCGATTACGACGGTTTTTGATAAATAACTTTTTTTGGAAAATCCGGATTTTTCAATTTCGGGTAATCCGATCTTGTTGCGGAATTTTCTGCGCTTTAATTTATAAATATGATTGCACGCTATACTTTGCCCGAAATGGGCGCTATTTGGTCACAGGAAAACAAGTTTCAGAAATGGCTCGACGTAGAAATCGCCGTTTGCGAAGTTCACGCCGAAGACGGAATTATTCCGCCGGACGCGCTCGAAGAAATTAAAACGAAAGCCGCTTTTACGGTCGAACGAATCAACGAAATCGAGAAAACAACGGATCACGACGTAATCGCTTTCACGACGAATCTAGCCGAAAACATCGGCGAAGCGGCGCGTTTCGTTCATTACGGCTTAACTTCCTCGGACGTTGTCGATACGGCAAACGCGCTTTTGTTAAAAGAATCGTGCGACGTTCTGCTGCCGAAAATCGACGCGCTTCTGGACGTTCTAAAACGCCGCGCATACGAATTTAAAGACACGCCGCAAATCGGCAGAACGCACGGAATCCACGCCGAACCGACAAGTTTCGGCTTGACGTGGGCTTTGTGGTATTCGGAATTCAAGCGCAATAAAGAGCGTTTGCTAAGAGCTAAAGAAACAATTTCGGTCGGTAAAATCTCGGGCGCCGTCGGCGCGTTCGCGCATCTCGCGCCGGACGTCGAGGAAAGAGTTTGCGAAAAACTCGGAATCAAAGCGGCGGACGTGTCTACGCAGGTAATTCAGAGAGATCGTTACGCCGAATATCTCTGCACGCTTGCGATCATCGCTTCGAGCCTTGAGAAAATCGCGCTCCAGGTTCGCCACTGGCAGCGCACGGAAGTTCGCGAAGCGCAGGAAAAATTCAAAACCGGGCAGAAAGGATCGAGCGCGATGCCGCACAAGCGCAACCCGATTTTGTCGGAAAGAATCTGCGGGATGGCGCGAACGGTGCGCGCCAATTCGATTGTCGGGCTTGAAAACATCGCTTTGTGGCACGAGCGCGATATTTCGCACTCGTCAGCCGAGCGCATCGTTCTGCCCGATTCGGCGGCGACGCTCGATTACATTTTGGCGAAAACCGCTTCGCTTCTCGACAGTCTCGTCGTTTACCCGGAAAATATGCTGAAAAACCTGAACGCGACGCGCGGGCTCGTATTCAGCGGGCAATTGCTGCTCGCTTTAACGCAAAAAGGCGTTTCGCGCGAAGACGCTTACGTCTTCACGCAGCGCAACGCGATGAAAGTCTGGGACGAAGGCGGCGATTACAAAGAATTGCTGCTCGAAGACGCGGACGTCAGCGCAAAATTGTCGGCGGAAGAAATCGAAAAAGTTTTCGACGTGCGGCATTACCTGCGAAACGTAGAT
Source organism: Acidobacteriota bacterium (assembly GCA_025463125.1). GTDB lineage: Bacteria > Acidobacteriota > Blastocatellia > Pyrinomonadales > Pyrinomonadaceae > SXVE01. The sequence continues at coordinate 19,897 of JAOAPX010000073.1, forward strand.
AAAGTTTTCGCCAGAGTTTTCGGCGAAAATAAAAAAGGGCAGTCTAACTAGACCTGCCCTTTTCTTTGTAAAATTAAAAACGGGTTAATTTGAATATCGGTCCGCTAAATTGCCGATAACCGGAATTTTGTATATTTCGCCGTTGTAAGCTTTGATTGCCGCTAAAATCATAAATACGAACATGCCGAGAAAGGCGAGTAATAAAACGAAGTAAAGCAGCATGGCGATAATCGAGAAAATCGGAACGCCGATGACCGCATCAATGGCGACTCCGATTCCGGCTAAAACGAAATAAACAAACAATACAATTATCGGAAGGACGGATAAAAGGATCGATTGAAAAGCGTGAAATCGCGAAAGCTTGTTGGTTTTGTCTGAAGCGACGACAATGATACTGTAAATTAAGCCTAAAAAGCAGACCAGGTTGCCGATATAACAGATAAGCGCGCCGACATTAGCATCGAGTCCGAGAGCGGTTTTACCGGTAGTATTTTGCATAATTTTTTTTTAAGATTCTCCTAAGGGGTTGTATTTGAAAAATTGCAGACCGCTAAATGAAATTAGCGAGGAGTGTAACATAAGACGTTGCGTATTTCCGCTATTTGCGTAAAAATCTGTAATTTATTTTATTTGAAATAATTTATAATAATATGAAAGCTAAAATTTATGTCACGTTAAAGCCGAGCGTTCTCGATCCGCAGGGCAAGGCGATTCATCATTCGGTCGAGCTTCTCGGATTTGAGCAGATTCAGGATATACGTCAGGGAAAATACTTTGAAATTGCCCTGGATTCGCAGATGTCCGAAACAGAGGCGCAGGAAACGGCTGAGAAAATCGCTAGAAACGTTTTGGCGAATCCGGTCATCGAAGATTACAGGGTTGAAATAGTTTAATAATCGCGGAGGATAAATTGCGGGTGATGAATAAAATATCGTTCATAATTTATCGTTAATCGTTCACTTTTTTCACTTTTTTAATGAATATGAAATTCGGAGTTGTTGTTTTTCCCGGGTCTAATTGCGACCACGACGCTTATCACGTCATTTCGAAACACGTCGGTCAACCGGTTGATTTCATCTGGCACAAGCAGACGGATCTGAGCAGTTATGACGCCATCATCATTCCCGGCGGTTTTTCTTACGGCGATTATCTGCGGGCGGGCGCGCTGGCGCAGTTTTCGCCCGTTATGCAGTCGGTCAAGGAATTTGCCGCGCAGGGAAAATACGTTTTCGGTATCTGCAACGGTTTTCAGATTTTGTGCGAAGCCGGGCTTCTTCCGGGCGCGCTGATTCGCAATGAAAACCTTCATTTCGTCTGCAAACACATCAATATCAAGGTCGAGAATCCGAACACGCCGTTTACGACTGAATTAAGCGTAAATGAAGTGCTTTCGATTCCGATCGCGCACGCTGAAGGCAATTACGTGTGCGATGACGCGACATACAATTCGCTTGAGGAAAACAATCAGATTGTTTTTCGCTACTGCGACGCGAGCGGAGAAGTCACGAGCGAAGCAAATCCAAACGGTTCGCGCGCGAACATCGCCGGAATCTGTAATTTCGGCGGAAACGTAATCGGAATGATGCCGCACCCGGAAAGAGCCTGTGAAGAACTTCTCGGCTCAAACGACGGGCGCGATATTTTTCGTTCGCTGACAAACGCGATTGCCAAAAGCGAGTAATAAATAACAAAAAAGTCGGGAACTTCTTAACAAACGTAAACAGGCAGGTTTTATGTCCTGAACGCGGTTGTTAAGAAGTTCCCGACTTTTTTTATCTTCTTAAATAAACGAAATCCGGTATTTAATCTTTCTTTTGCCGGGAAATTTCCGTCTCCGCTCGCAAAGATTAATTACCGGTAACCGGATTGATTATTTTTATAATTCTTTAACGGTCAAGCCTTCGGGACAAATCTGCCAGTCTAAAATCTCGACCGCTTCTTCGCCCGCTAATGCGGCTTCGACAACCGGGCGTCGTCCTTCTTCGCAGAAAAACGCGATGCAGCCGCCGCCGCCCGCGCCGCAAACCTTCGCCCCGGCTGCTCCGTGAGCGTATGCGATTTCGATCAGCTCGTCCATCTTCGGCGTTGTAATATTCGGCGCCAGACGCTTTCGATGCGGGTGCGCTTTATACAGAATTTCGCCGACCGCCGTCCAGTCGCTGTCGATAAGAGCGTCGCGCAAATTCAGAGACGAATCGCGGATGCCTTCGAAAATATCGAAAATCTCGCGGTCGCCGTCAATGTGGCGCTTGGTCATTTCCCAGTTGTTTGTGCCGGAATTGCGCGGCTCGCCCGTGTATATGACGACGACGCGTTCCTGCAAGGTTTTCGTGTCGATGTCGAGCGCCTCGCGCTCCATTCCGTCGGGACGGAAATGAATCGTCGCCGCTCCGCCGTATTGAGCCGAATAGTAATCCTGAAACCCGGTCGGAACGCGAATCACCTGGCATTCGATATTAGCGGCAATCGGAATAAATTTTTCCGGCGCGTATCGATCGCCGACGAGTTTATTAAGAGCGCCGATGCAGGCGATATTCAGCGTCGAAGAACCGGCAAGACCGGCTCCGGCGGGCGCTTCGGATTCCGTTATCATATTAAAACCGGTTTCGGGCTTGAAAAAATAAACGAGTTTTGAGAGTAGTTCGAGCCGCGGCTCGTTTTTCAGCTCGCCGAAATTGTCGAGCGATGTTTCAAAGCTCACGCCGCGATCAATCGATTCGAGAATGATGCGATTGTCGGAACGCGTTTCGATGCGGCAGCGCGCCATTAAATTAACGGCGAAATTTACGGTCGCCGCGCCTTCGTGAAACAGGAATAGCGGCGGAATATCAATAGTTCCGCCCGCTAAATCAACTCTGGTCGGCGCGGATGATTCGATTATCACTTAAATTTTTCCTCTTGATTTTGGTATTTCAGAATAAATTGTCGAGTAGCGACTGAATATCTTAACGTAAGTTAAACGAAAATTAATAGCTGAGAAATTATTTTTTCGCCGCCTGTGACGTTTCCGTCTGCGGTAATTGCTCTTCAGGCGTTTTTTCTTCGCGGTTCGGCGCGTTCGTCAAATGCAGGCGCTCGCCGATGTCGTACAGTTTTTCGTGCGCCACTTCTTCTACTTTATGAATTCTTTCTTCGATTTTATGAATCGTTTCCGGCGTTACATCTTCGATCTTTTCCGACAGCCAGTATCGCTCGACAACGAAGAATATGATGATGCCGATCAAAACGACAAAGAAAAGCGCGACTCCGATTTGTTTGAAATCGCCGACGATGCTGGAAATCGCGCCGCTGAAAAAATAGCCGATGCTCGAAAGCATAAACGACCAGACTATGCAGCTGATAACATCGAGCACTAAAAAGCGCAGATAGCGCATTCTGCCGATGCCGTAAAACAAACACATCGCCGCTCGTATGCCGTAGATGTATTTGGAAATAATCAGCGCGAAATTGCCGAATTTTTCTATCAGGCGCTCGATACGCGGGCGAGCCATTTCATAGAAAGCGTAATCTTTGATTGTTTTCCGAAACATCCGCCCCATAAAATAAGCGATGTTATCGCCGACGATGCCGCCGAGCGTTCCGGCTAAAAAGACACGCCAAAAACTGTATTTTCCGAAAAAATCGCCGTGAGCCATCGCGCCTGAAATCAAAAGCGTGATGTCGCCTTCGACCGTGCACAGCACGAATACGGCGTAAATGCCGTATTGCTCGATTAGTTGGGAAAGATGTTCCATAGAAAAACAGTATAATAAAAACTTTTCGTCTTTATCACACTTTCAAAAGATTAACTTTCTCGCGCCTGTTCGTCAAAGAAAAATATTATTGTTAAAAATGAGGCGCGCGCGCAAAATATATTTAATCGACACCGCTTTTCGGCAAAACCGATACAACTATTTTACCTGCTTAAGCGACAAATAGCCGTGATAATTGCTAATTTATTCAATATGATTTTACCCGGAAATAATAAGTATTTCGCCAATATATTGCTTTTTTTACTGCTTTCGTTCGCTTTTACCGGCACGATTTCGGCGCAATCCTACGTTCAGGATATGCGGCGCGATTCGGCGCGTTCGGATAAACTGACCGGCGGCGTAATCGAAAAAACAGAGCTTGTCGCCGGCGACGGCAACGTGAAAATTACGATAAACGTTCCGGCGTTTCAAATGACGCTCTGGCAAAACGGAAAGGAAATAAAAACTTATCCGATCGGTATCGGGCTGAAAGATTATCCGATTTATATCGGTTTCAGGCAAGCGTCGGGCGTTATCTGGAACCCGGTTTGGATCCCGCCTTCGAGCGATTGGATCGACGCTTCTTCGTCGGTCAAGCCCGGCGAGATTATTTTGCCGACCGATAAGCGAAACCCGCTCGGGAAAGTGAAGATTCCGCTCGGCTACGGCTACCTGATTCACCAGGCGAAAGGCGCGGGCGATCTGGGCAATCTGGTGTCTCACGGCTGCGTGCGCGTGATGCAGCGCGATTTATATGATTTAGCCGAGAAAATCGTGCTGGCGCGCTCGCTTCCGGTTTCGCCGAAAGAAATCGCGCGGGCAAAGGCGACTAAAAAGACCTTAACGGCAGATTTAGACCCGATAATTCCGGTCGAGATTACTTACGACACATTGGTTGTCGAAGGCGGCAAGCTTTACATTTACCCGGACGTGTACGAACGCAAAACCAACACGCCCGAAAGGCTTCTCGCCGAGCTTAAATCAAGCGGCGTCGATACTTCGGAATTAACCGCCGCCGATGTGAAAAAGATGCTTGCGCGAGCCGTCGGAAAAACCAAATACGTCGTCAGCGCGGCGAATATCGAAGCCGGAAACGCTTCGGCAGGCGGTCAGGCGACGGCGGTTTTATCGCAAACAGGCGCGGCGCAAAACAACAAAACAAGAAAAGCCAGGCGTTAAAATTTAAGCGTTAAAATTTAAGCCCTGAAATTTTTAGAGCGAAAACACGCGTTAACTAGAAAAAAGTGAGAGCGGCGAATATTGTAAATTTATTCGCCGCCGATCTCAGTTTTTTCTACGTTTGATTTCGCTTATATTTCCCGGCTCTATTTTTGCCGGATATGTAAGATTCTTAAAATTACTTAATTTCCACTGCCCGGTTCGGCACGTATTCCCAGTGCCACGGTTCGTAATAATACGGGTAAAAACCGAACTTTTCGGCGTTTTTAACAAGCCATTTGTAAGCGGGCGTTTCTACTTGCAGGGCGCGGTTCGAATCTTTTGTAATAGTCGGTTCGCCGCCGACATATATATCGAGCGCGCGACCGGTAAAATGCGGGCTGTTCACGGCAAGCCCGGCGCTGCCCGAATGCGGCGAAGCGCGGCGCAGTTTTTCCTGGTATTCGCGCGAACGGAACGAAGAAACTATTCGTAGAAATTTTTCTTCCGGCGCGAGTTCGCCGGTTTTCGTCGTTTTCAGGTTAAGCTCTTTTGCCGCCGCAGCGACCATTTTTCTATAAGCTTCGTAAGTTTCGCGCTCGACTCGCGTAAGTTCGGCGGCGCGCGACGGGTCGTAAAAATCGGCAATCGGAGCTGCTACCAAATCTCCGCCGGAAGGATAGCGGCTGCTTTTCAAACGCCGCGCCTGCCACCACCCGACCATTTGCATAAGCGTTTCGCGATCGAGCCTGCCAGATGCGGGCAAGTCGAATTTTTGCTGCCAGGCGGAAATCGCCTGTGCGAACTCGGGCGTTTCCGCCTCGGCTTCGGTTCCGACCGTTTGCTGAATCAGCGGAACGTATAGATACCAGCCGCGCTGTTGTTTCGCGCCGAAAGTCCACGCGAGCGAATTTTTCAGCATCCGGTTTTCATTTGCCGCCGTTGCAAGGCTTGCCGGAAAAGATGAATTGGTTTTCTTTATAAAAGCGTTCGGAGCGGGCGTTTTCGGCGTGTCGGCTTCAGCGTTTTCTGTAAATTGGGAATTCGGAGCGCTTTGCCCGTAAATTTTGAGCTTTGTTAAAGTGAGAATTGATAAAACGGCGCCGAATGCCAATACGACGAATAATGAAAATAAATATCTCTTTTTCATGATTTTTTTAAAAATTGAATGAACCAGAAGGTGTTTGAACGGAAATTACGTGATTATTTTTAAGATGTTCAAAACCCGAAAGGGTTTGCTTTTATATTTTCTGCGTTCTTTCTCATAATAACTGTATCTCTATATCTTATTTCGCTTTTTCAGATAAGCGGCGGCGATTCTTGAAATAATTTCCAAAGCCCTTTGAAACCCTCTATTTGACACTTTTCCGGCTAGTGTCTAAAATCTCGTTAGTTTACAGCAAAAGTTTAACAATTGAGGACTTTTAAATGACAAACGGAACCTCGGAAAACAGGGGGAAACTCATCGGTGTCGAAATATCGAATTCGGTCTTTAAAGCCGTCTGTCTCGATGCTAAAGGAGCTCTGCTCGGTTCGCACAAGGTTTTGTTTGACAGTTCCCAGGTAAACCTTCCGCAGCTGCTTGATTTTATAAAGCAGCTGCAAAAGCAATTCGGCAGTTTCGACCGGATCGGGATCGCCGTTCCGGGGCTTGTGCGCCAGGACACGAAACGCATCGCTTTTTCAACTTATATTCCCGAACATTCGGAAATTGATTTGCTCGGCGAAGTGGAAGCGGCGACCGGTTTGAAAATGGTCATCGAAAACGACGCAAACGCGGCGGCTTTCGGCGAATTTCAGCTCGGTGCCGGACGCACGGGCAGCAATATGTTTTATGCGACGATCGGCAGAGGCGTCGGCGGCGCTTTTATTTTCGACGGGAAAATCTGGCGCGGCAGCTCTGGATTTGCCGGTGAATTCGGTTACATTGCCGTAAATTCCGATGGAATGAAGCTGGAAGACGTCGCTTCGACGACCAATATCGTTCGCCGCACGCGCAATCGTTTTCATCAGGACAGCACGTCTTCGCTGAGCCATCTGCCGGAAGATCGGATAACGCTCGGCGATATTATTCGCGAAGCGAATAACAATGACGATTTCGCGCAGATGATGCTCAAGCGCACGGGCGTTTATGTCGGGACGGCGATTGCCGGAGTAATAAATCTTTTGAATATCGAGAAGATCGTTGTCGGCGGCGAGATTATGGAAGCGGGGCAATTGGTTTTGGACGCGATCATCGCGCGCGCCAGGGAGCTTGCTTTTTCGCCTTCGTTTGACGCGGCGCAGATTGTTAAGGGCGAGCTCGGCGAAAACGCTTCAGCCGTCGGCGTCGCTCTTCTGGCAAATATCGCCGATTAGGCGAGATAGAATTCTAATAGATTAGATAAAATTATTTGATGTTATTGAAATGACGAATGATGTCGAATAAGTGGGCAGGTTTCTTCAGGTAAATAATTTATCCCGCAGCAATCACGATTTAGACGCACAACGCGCTTAAAGGGCAAGAAACTCCTACTCTTTTCCGATACTCGGGTTTTCACGACGGTAATATTCAGACGTTTCGGTAAATCGAAATAATTAATTTGGCTTATCAGTTAAACTAATCTAGTGAAAACTTGCACAAAAACGGTAAAAGAAATTAATGTTTAATGTTGAATTTGCGGAATTCGTGAGATTCGGTAAACTTAAAAAATAGTTTTACAAAGCTCTTCTTATTTTTTGTCAAAAGAGTTTATCAGTTCGCAAAAGCAAAGCGACGCGGGTATTTTTGTAATCCGAGAATTAAGCGGACCACGACCGTTTATAAATTTTCGGTTTCGAGAGAGTTAAAATGGCACAATTTTTTCATAAAAGCGCAAATAATATAGCCAGAATAAGTATGGTTTCAGTTGTCGTCCTGGCTGGGGTGGCAGGCTACGTCTATACGCAGGTCGCGCGGTCTTCTTATATGACGGGCGCATTCATAGAAAAGCAGCAGCCGGTTCAGTTCAGTCATAAGCACCACACGGGCGATGACGGAATTGATTGCCGTTATTGCCACTCGACGGTGGAAACGACCGCAACAGCCGGAATGCCGCCGACGCAAACCTGTATGAATTGTCATAATCAATTATGGGCTGACAGCCCGTATCTGGAACCGATTCGCGCAAGCTTCCGTGAAAACAAGCCGATTCAGTGGGAAAGAGTTCACGATCTGCCCGAATACGCCTATTTCAACCATAGCATTCACGTGAGTAAAGGCGTCGGCTGCGCGAGCTGCCACGGCGATGTCGCGAATATGCCAGCCGTTTACCAGGCGAACACTTTACAGATGGAATGGTGTTTATCGTGTCACCGCGACCCGGCTCCTAATATTCGTCCGAAATCGGAAATTTACAATACGTCCTGGGATCCGAGCCAAATTACGCCGGATCAGCGGAGAGAAGTTGACGAGAAGATTACACATTTACGAAGTTCGTCAATCCTGACCAGTTGTTCGACTTGTCACAGATAGTTTTTTGAATGTCGGGTGTCATTGAGAAAAGCAGTAATAATTATTAAAGTAATCAAAGCTTTGACGCCTGTAAAAATTGAGGAATCAGAAACAAAATGCCTAGCAAAGACAACAAGCAGAACTTTGCATCGTTGCGCAGTGAGATTTTAGCGCAGAGTGGAAAACAGTATTGGCGGAGCGTCGAAGAATACGTAGACGCGCCGGAATTCGCGGAATTCGTCAAAAGCGAATACCCGAGCCAAGCCGACCAATGGGACAATTCGTTGAGCCGCCGCAATTTCATCAAGGTGATGGGCGCCTCTTTGGCTCTCGCCGGCTTGAGCGGCTGCGTTATTCAGCCGTCTGAAAAGATTGTTCCGTACGTTCGCCAAAATGAAGAATTGCTGCCGGGCAAACCTTTGTTTTTTGCGACGGCGATGTCGCTCGGCGGAATTGCCAACGGTCTTCTTGCCAAATCCTACGACGGTCGCCCGATCAAAATCGAAGGAAATCCGGAGCATCCGGGAACTCTCGGCTCGACAGACGTCTGGTCGCAGGCTTCGATTTTGAATATGTACGACCCGGACCGTTCGCAGGAAATCACTTTCCGCGGAACGCCGGCAACCTGGCAGACCTTTATGACGCAGGTTCGCGGAGCCATCGAAGCCAATCGCGCCGACGGCGGCGCGGGCGTCAGGTTCCTGACCGAAACAATCACTTCGCCGACGCTGGTCGCGCAGTTTAGCCAGATTGCCAGAGAATTGCCGAATTCGAAATGGGTTCAATACGAACCGATTAACAACGACAATGCGATGACGGGCGCGAGGCTGGCGTTCGGTACGCCGGTTCATACGGTTTATAAATTCGATCTGGCGGATAAAATCGTTACGCTCGACAAAGATCTTTTCAGCGATTTTAACGTTCGCTACATGAAAGACTTCGCGAAAAAACGCACGTTCAGCCAGGAAAAGCAGGAAATTAACCGGCTTTACGCGGTCGAAACGACGCTGACCCTGACGGGGGCGAAAGCCGATCACCGTTTGGCGGTCAAGCCGAGCCAGGTCAGCGAAGTGGCGAAAGCTCTGGCGACCGCGCTCGGCGTAGGCGGCGCGGCTCCGGTCGGTTTACCGGCGGAAGCGACAAACTGGATCGCGGCGATGGCGAGAGATTTGCAGGCTTCGCGCGGCAGATCGATCGTCGTTCCCGGCGAAAGTCAATCGCCCGTCGTTCACGCGCTCGCGCACGCAATTAACGGCGCGCTCGGAAATGTCGGGCAGACGGTTATTTACACAGATCCTTTATCGCCGGCGAGCGACAGACCGCAGGTCGAGCAATTGCGCGAACTGATCGCGGACATCGACGGCGGCAGAGTGAAAATGCTCGTCATTTTAGGCGCTAACCCGGTCTATAACACGCCGGTTGATTTGAAACTGAACCCGGACAGATTAAATAAAGTTCCGCTTCGCGTTCATCTCGGTCAATACATAGACGAAACCGCCGAGCATTGCCACTGGCACGTTTCCGAAAAACATTATCTTGAAACATGGGGCGACGCGCGCGCCTACGACGGCACCGTATCGATCGTTCAGCCGCTGATCGAGCCGCTTTACGGCAGCAAGAGCATTCACGAAGTCGTGCAGGTTTTCCTTCGCGAAAATTTTGACAAAACCGACTACGACATCATCCGCGAATTCTGGCAGACGCAGAATTTAAACGCTTCAGCGCCGAGACCGGTCGCAGCCGCAACTAGCGGCGCGGCGAACGGAAACGCCGCGCAGAACGCGACCGGCGGAAGAACGCCCGGGAATGCGGCGGTTAATTCTCAGAACGCCGCCGGGCAATTTGCTCCGGCTCCTTCGGGCAATCAGCCGGGACCGACTAATCAATCTCCGCAGCCTTCAGCCGCAACTGTCAATCAAACCGCGCAGAACGCTGGCGCACAAGGCGCTCCGGCGCCGACCCAAACGGGAACGGCGACAACAAATAATGCGGGCGGCAATTTCGAAGATGCATGGCGCCGGGTCGTTCACGACGGGTTTGTGCCGAATTCAGCCGCCGCGCCGAGAACGGTTGCGGTTAACCCCGCGTTTTTAAGTCAGCCGGATGTCAAACCCGCAAACACGGGCGAATTGGAAATTTCGATTCGCAAAGACCCGAGCGTTTACGACGGACGTTTTGCAAACAACGGATGGCTGCAGGAACTGCCGAAGCCTCTGACGAAAACAACCTGGGAAAACGTCGCTTTTGTCAGCCCGCGAACAGCAGAAAGATTGGGTTTAAACCAAAATAAAGAAGAAAACAATTATGTCGGCGGCGAAGAAGGCACGAGTTTTGTAAATACGAAAGGCGGAAATTTATTTTCCGATTTAGTAAGGCTTGATTACCAGGGAACCGAAATTCAGAAAGACGTTCCGATTTGGATCGCTCCCGGACAACCGGATGACGTCGTCACCATTTTTATGGGCTACGGTCGCACTCGCGCCGGGCGCGTCGGAACGGGGCTGGGCTATAATGTTTTTGACGTTCGCCGCTCGGATGCGATGAATTACGGAACCGGCAAGATAGCCAAAACCGGAGCGCAAACGACGATCGCATCGACGCAAACGCACTTTAATATGGAAGAACGCGATATTATTCGCGTTGCCGATATTGAAGTGTTTAAACAGCATCCGGAGAAATGGCAGCAGCCTGAGCACTACGACGAATCGATGTATCCGCGTTTTGAATACAACGGCAATAAGTGGGGAATGACGATCGATATGAATAACTGCGTCGGCTGCAATGCCTGCGTTATCGCGTGTCAATCGGAAAACAACATCCCGGTCGTCGGCAAAGAACAAATCGAGCGCAGCCGCGAAATGCACTGGCTTAGAATCGACGCTTATTTTACGGGCGACGATGTAAACAATCCGAAAGGTCCGCATTTCCAGCCGATGCTTTGTCAGCACTGCGAACAAGCTCCGTGCGAGCCGGTCTGCCCGGTTCACGCAACCGTTCACAGCGCCGAAGGCTTAAACGATATGGTTTACAACCGCTGCGTCGGAACGCGTTACTGCTCGAACAACTGCCCGTATAAAGTCAGACGTTTCAACTTCCTGCTTTATCAGGATTGGGATACGCCGCAGTATAAACTGATGCGTAACCCTGAAGTGACGGTTAGAAGCCGCGGCGTGATGGAAAAATGTACTTTCTGTACGCAGCGCATCGCCGCCGCCAGAATCGAAGCGGAAAAAGACGGGCGCGACGTGCGCGACGGAGAAATTCTGACCGCTTGTCAGGCAGCTTGTCCGACCGACGTATTTAGTTTCGGCGACTTAAACGACCCGAACAGCGTGGTGGCAAAACAAAAGAAAGATCCGCGTAATTATATTCTGTTAAATGAATTAAATACGCAGCCGCGCACGACTTACCTGGCGACTTTGAAAAATCAAAACCAGGAAATGCCGGATTATAAAGCGTTACAGATACCGAAAAATCATGCGCCGGAAACGGCAGACGAAGGAAAGGGAGAGCCGACTGAATCAGGTCATTAGTTTTGACAGGGAAAAGCTATGCAAAATGCAAAGGATTTGAACGAGATAAAAAAACGGATTTTTCCGCCGATGGTAGAAGGCAATCATACGCTTGCCTCCGTATCAGATAAAATCGGCGACGTTACTTTGAAGAAAAGAACGCCGTTCGGTTGGTTCGTCGGCTTCGCAATCGCGTTTCTGGTGGCTCAGATACTTTTGTTTACGATTCTTTACCTGGTGACGAAAGGTATCGGAATCTGGGGAAACAATCAGCCGGTCGGTTGGGCATTCGATATTATCAACTTCGTCTGGTGGATCGGAATCGGGCACGCCGGAACCTTGATTTCCGCAATTTTACTGTTGCTGAATCAAAAATGGCGAACTTCAATTAACCGCTTCGCCGAGGCGATGACGCTTTTCGCCGTCGCTTGCGCCGGGCTCTTTCCACTTTTACATACAGGGCGTCCGTGGCTCGCATACTGGCTTTTTCCATATCCGAATACGATGGGAATGTGGCCTCAATTTCGATCTCCTTTGATGTGGGACGTATTTGCGGTTTCTACTTATGCGACAATTTCGCTTTTGTTTTGGTATGTAGGTTTGATTCCCGATTTCGCGACTCTTCGTGATCGTGCGAAAAATCCTTATTTCAAATTCGTGTACGCCGCGCTTTCGTGGGGATGGCGAGGGTCTGCGCGGCACTGGCATCGGTATGAGATTGCTTATTTACTTTTGGCGGGGATTTCTACGCCGCTCGTGCTTTCGGTTCACTCAATCGTTAGTTTCGACTTCTCGGTAGCACAACTTCCGGGCTGGCATGCAACAATTTTCCCGCCATACTTTGTCGCTGGTGCTGTTTTCGCCGGGTTCGCAATGGTTTTGATTCTTTGTATTCCGCTTCGTCACTGGTACAGGATGAAAGATTTCATTACCGATACGCACCTTATTCTTATGGGTAAGGTTATGCTGGCAACCGGTTTGATCGTTTGTTACGGTTACGCGATGGAAGCGTTTTTCGGTTGGTACAGCGGTGCTCAGTACGAGCTTTACATGGTTAAAAATCGTATCTGGACGGGTCCATACTGGTGGTCATACTGGCTTTTGATTTTATGTAACGGCTTATCGATCCAACTTCTCTGGTTCAAACGATTTAGAGAAAGCGAATTCTGGCTTTTCCTGATTTCGATTGTTGTCAGTATCGGTATGTGGCTGGAACGCTTCGTTATTATCGTAACGAGTTTGCATCGCGACTTTTTGCCGTCATCATGGGCGATGTATTCGCCGACTGTTTTCGATTGGTCGATGTTTCTCGGAACAATAGGATTCTTCTTTACATTGCTTTTCCTGTTTGTTCGATTTTTGCCGATTATTTCGATTTTCGAAGTGCGAACCCTTTTGCCGGAAGCAAATGTTCATGGGCATCACGAGGAGTTTGAAGATAACATTCTGATGTCACAGGAATCGGAGAAGTAGAATTTTGTAAAATTGATTTTGTAATCAACCGTTTTAGCCCGCATACGGAAATAAAGGGCAACTCACCCGTGTCAAGCCGTTAGCCGGCAAAAACGGTTGATTACAAAATCAAAAAAACGAAAGATTATGGACAGAAAAATTTACGGATTATTGGCGGAATTCGATACGGCAACTCAGGTGGTTGACGCTGCTCGGAAAATACGTGAAGCCGGTTATAAAAAAACCGATGCCTTTTCACCGTTTCCGATTCACGAAATGGACGAAGCGCTCGGAATCAGGCGAAGTATTCTGCCGTACCTGGTTTTTGCCGGCGGTGTCGCCGGGTTACTGACCGGATTAGGTCTTCAGTGGTTTGTTCACGTTTACGATTACCCGATTATTGTCGGCGGTCGTCCTTATTTCAGTTTGCCGTCGTTTATTCCGCCGGCATTTGAGTTGACAATTTTATTTGCGGGTTTTGCGGCGGTTTTCGGGATGCTTTTTTTGAACGGTTTACCGCAGCCGTATCATCCGGTTTTTAATGTTCCGCGTTTTGCCCTTGCAACACGTGAAAAGTTCTTTTTATTGATTGAAACAAAAGACCCGAAATTCGATTACGAAGAAACGAAACGTTTTATGCACAGTTTGAGTCCGCAGGAGGTTTTCGATGTCGAAGAATAGTGGAAAGTGGGAAGCGAAAAGTAGAAAATGGTCGGCGAGCAAAGTTGCTTACTGCTTACTGCTTACTGCTTACTGCTTACTGGCGGTTGGCTGCCGTTACGATATGCAGGACCAGCCGCGCTATAAATATTATAAACAGAGCGACTTTTTTGCGGACGGACGCGCTTCGCGGGATTTGCCGGAAGGCACGGTATCGCGCGGCAACTTGCGCGATAATAAAGCGTTTTACACCGGCAAAATAGATAATCCGAACCCGAACGCGGCGGCTGAAACGACGACTGACGCTTCGGGAAATACGCTGGTTTCGAGCTTTCCGAATGCGATTGCGAAAATCCCGGTTCCGGTCACAAAAGAACTGATTGATCGCGGACAGGAACGCTATAACATTTACTGTATCGTTTGCCACGGTCCGGTCGGCAGCGGCGACGGAATGGTCGTTCGCCGCGGGTATCCGCAGCCGCCGACTTATCACGACGACCGTTTAAGAAATGCGCCCGACGGGCATTTCTTTGACGTAATAACCAATGGGTGGGGCAAAATGAATTCCTACGCTCATCAGGTTCCGGTCGCTGATCGCTGGGCAATCGTAGCTTATATTCGGGCTTTGCAAGTGAGCCAAAACCCGAATGGAAACGCAACAATGACTGCAAACACACAAGCAAATACCGCCGCTAATAGAGCAAACACAAACGCCGCAACGGCACCGGCGCCCGCAACAGGCGGCGCGGCAAACGCCAATACGCAAGGAGGTGCAAGATAAATGACGAATTTTGAAGATTATCGGGCACCCGAAGAAATCAGCCGCTGGCGCACATTTGCGCTCGGCATCGGCGGTTTGCTGTCAATTATAATTTTAGTAATCGCCGTAATCTTTCCCGAACAGCGTGAGCAGGCTCTGCGTTCGTGGCTTTTAGGATTTATCTTTTGGGGCGGCATCGGTATCGGATGTCTCGGAGTTTTGATTCTGCAGTATCTGACGGGCGGCGCGTGGGGCGTTGTCAGTCGCCGAATTCTCGAAGCCGGTTCGCGAACCATTCCGATTTTGTTTGTTTTGTTTTTACCGATTATGGCTGGCGTCACATACGCGTATGAATGGACGCACCTGATGGATCTTCCGGTAGTTGTTCACCGGCAGCCGTATCTGAGCGTCGAGTGGTGGATTTTCCGCGCTGTTTTATATTTCATTTTATGGTATTTAATGGCGTATTTTCTCAACAAATGGTCGGCGCAGCAGGATCAGGCGAAGGATTTCGATCAGGCGGCAAAGCTTTTAGCCGATTCATCGAAGTTTTCCGGTCCGACGATGGTTTTCTTTGTGCTCGTCGTTTCGTTCGCCGCGATTGACTGGGTAATGACGCTCGATCCGCACTGGTTTTCGACGATGTACGGATTTCTTTTCACGGCTGGGTGGGGATTAAGCTGCTTTTGTTTTGTCGTTGCTAATTTGGCTTTTCTGGCAAATAAAGCGCCGCTCAACCGAATTATCGGCAAGCGCCATTTTCACGATCTGGGGAAATTGATGCTCGCTTTGACGATGGTTTGGGCGTATTTTAACTTTTCACAGTTTTTGATTATCTGGTCGGGCAACCTGCCGGAAGAAACCACCTGGTACTTGAGCCGCTTGAAAGGCGGTTGGGGCGTAGTCGGCGCAATCCTGATTTTGTTCCATTTCGCGTTCCCGTTTCTCGTTTTGTTGACGCGCGACGTGAAAATGAGAGCCAAGTGGCTGGCGTCTTTAGCCGTTTTCATTTTAGTTCTGCGTCTTGTAGATATGTTCTACCTGATTAGCCCGAATCCGAGAATCTCCACGCACGGAAAAAGTTTGGAGCTTTGGGCGAGCTTTAGCTGGATGGACATTGCCGCGCCGCTCGCGGTCGGCGGAATCTGGCTCTGGTTTTATTTCGGCGAATTAATGAAACGTCCGCTCGTTCCGGTAAACGATCCGTATTTAGGAAACGCCATCGAACACGGAAAAGGGCATTGATAATTGCGAGTTTTAGATTGCGAATTGCGGATTAAGAGAAGTTATTTTTCATAACCGCAATTCGTAAATGAAAAAGATTATGGGAAACACGAAGCACGAAAAATCATTTGTAGATTATGACAAGACGTATGAGCAGAATCTTATCGGCTTGCGCGGAGTTGCCTATTTCAGCATCGGCTTAACTCTGCTGATTGTCATCACTTTCGGATTAATGTGGGCGCTGCAAAACGTTATGGAAGATCAGGCGAGGGAATCGAAGGCTTCGACAAACCCGATGGTAATGAGCGATCAGGAGCGTCTTCCGCCCGAACCGCGTCTTCAGGCTGCGCCCGGATTCGGCGTCGATTCGGAAAACGGTCGCGTTAATCTCGAATTAAAAGCGCCGCAGTCGGAATACTGGGAATTGACGCGGCAATGGAACAACCTTCTCAGAAACGGGCAGAAAGACCCGAAAACCGGAACGGTTGTAACTTTGCCGATTGAACAGGCGAAAGAAAGATTTTTGCAGCAATCGGCAGCCGCAGCTAATACGGGAGCCGCCGCGCCGAACAGCGATATTTTACAAAAATCGCGTTTGATTGTTTCCGACGCGAGCTCCGGCAGGCAGGCTTCGATCACGCATAGATAGAAGCTTTTTTATTAAGGTTTGATGAAAAATCTGTGGCTTGCGGATTTCATCAAGTCGAGAGAACAAAAAAATGAATAAAAGTTCGGCAAATTCAGCAGTTTTGAAGCTGACACTTTTCAGTTTGGCAGTAATTTTATTAAGTTTCGCGAGCATTTCGGCGCAAAAGACAGAGCATTACAATTCTCCGCTTTATTCGCCGAAAACTTACGATCCGAACCAGACATCGAGCAACGGTCTGCCGGAAGTTTTGAAAGAAATCGGTATTGACCAGAAATTAGGCGAGCAGCTTCCGCTCGACGCGGAATTTAAGGACGAAGCTGGCAACGCCGTAAAATTAGGCGATTTTTTTAATAAAGAAAAACCTGTTGTCCTGGCTTTTGTTTATTACGAGTGTCCGATGCTTTGCAATCAGGTTCTTAACGGTTTGACCGGTTCGCTGAAAGGAATTTCCTTTGACGCCGGGAAAGAATTCGATGTTGTGGCAATCAGTTTCGACGCTCGTGAAAACGATAAAGCCGGTTTAGCGCAGAATAAAAAAATCAGTTATATGGAGCGTTACGGACGCCCGGAAACTGAAAAGGGCTGGCACTTTTTGACCGGCAGCCAGGAATCGATTGATAAAGTAACGAGCGCCGCCGGGTTTAAGTATAAATGGGATGAGCAGTCAAACCAGTTTGCCCACGGCAGCGCGGTCATGGTCGTAACGCCTGAAGGAAAACTTTCGCGCTATCATTACGGAATTGATTATGCGCCGAAAGATTTAAAGTTCAGCCTGATGGATTCGGCAAAACTTAATATCGGAAATCCGGTCGAACAGCTTTCTTTATACTGTTTTCATTACGACCCCTCGACCGGAAAATACGGTTTGGCGATATTGCGCGTGTTACGGCTTTTTGCGATAGCGACATTAATAGGATTGGGCGGTATGCTGTTTGTTTTCTGGCGCAGAAAAAGCAGAAAACAGGAAATGAATTAGTTTTTAATTCTAATTTTAGGTTTGGAATGTTAAATCTAAAATTTTTATAAGAATATGCAAAATACTTCGTGGGTTCCATTTTTTCCTGAACAGGCTTCCACCTTCGCGTGGCAGGTTGACGGGCTGTATCTTTACCTGATTTTAATCAGCGTGTTTTTCACGGTTTTAATTTTCGCCGGGCTTTTAGTGTTCGGTATTAAATACCGGGAAAGAGAAAAATACGCGACCGGAGCGGAAATTCACGGTTCAATCGGGTTGGAAACATTCTGGTCAATCATTCCTTTCATTATTTCAATGACGATTTTCCTCGGCGGCGCGATTGTTTACTACAACCAGCAGCGTATGCCCGACGATGCGACGGAAATCTTCGTTGTCGGAAAACAATGGATGTGGAAAATTCAGCACGGTACGGGACAGCGCGAAATCAACGAGCTGCACGTTCCGGTCGGGCGAAAGATCAAGCTGACGATGACGACCGAGGACGTTCTGCACGATTTCTCGATTCCCGCCTTCCGCACCAAATTCGACGTCGTTCCGGGAAGATACACGACCACCTGGTTTGAGGCGACAAAGCCCGGCAAATATCACCTGTTCTGCGCCGAATATTGCGGTCTGAATCACTCGGGTATGGGCGGCTACGTTTATGTAATGGAACAGCGCGATTTTGACAACTGGCTGAGCGGAAACGTTTCCGGGCAAACGCCGGTCGAAGCCGGTAACGATTTGTTCAATAATAAGCTCGGCTGCGCGTCCTGCCACCAGCAGAACGATCAGGGACGCGGACCGAATCTAGCCGGTATCTTCGGAAAAGACGTCAGGCTGACGGGCGGGCAGATCGTTAAAGCCGACGATGAATATATTCGCAACTCGATTTTGAATCCGCAAGGGCAGATCGTCGAAGGTTACCAGCCGATAATGCCGACCTTTAAAGGACAAATTACAGAAGAACAGCTGGTTCAGCTGATCGCTTATATAAAATCTTTGGGCGGCAATTCCATCGAAGGAACGACAACCAGGACCACAACCACAACTAACACAAATACTTCGGGCGGAAACAATATGAATAGTAATTCCGGCACGGGGGGAAGTACAATAAGAGTACCGTTGCCCGAAAGAGGAGCAGCCAACAATAGACAGGGTAGTAATCCGAACGCTCCGGATATAACATCAGAGCCGACGAATCGACAACGATAAAAGAGGTACTAAAAGAAGATTATGCAAAACGTGGACACAATTAATTCCGGCTATATCGAAAAGCCGACAAATTATTTAACAAACGGTTACACGCTAAAATCCTGGCTTTTGACGAAAGATCATAAACGCATCGCGATTTTGTATCTGATAGTTATATCAATCTTTTTTTTGATGGGCGGGCTTTACGCGGCGACGATTCGGCTTGAACTTTTAACTCCGCAGAGCGATATGCTCGAAACGCAGACGTACAATAAAGTTTTCACGCAACACGGGATTTTGATGATTTTCTTTTTTTTGATTCCATCAATTCCGGCGGTTTTAGGAAACTTTTTTGTGCCGATTATGATCGGCGCGAAAGATCTGGCGTTTCCGCGCATTAACTTGCTGAGCTGGTATCTTTATATGATCGGCGGCGTGCTGACGCTGTGGGCTTTGATGCAGGGCGGCGTCGATACGGGCTGGACTTTCTACGCGCCTTATTCGACGACATTCTCCAACAGTTATGTGACGGCGGTCGGACTCGGTATTTTCGTCAACGGTTTCTCATCAATTCTGACGGGCTTAAACCTTATCGTCACAACGCATACGATGCGCGCGCCGGGAATGACCTGGTTCAGGCTGCCGCTTTTCGTTTGGGCGCTTTACGCGACGAGTTTAGTGATGATTCTGGGAACTCCGGTTATTGCTATTACGATCCTTCTGCTGGCTGTCGAGCGCTTGGCGCAGATCGGCATTTTCGACCCGGCAATCGGCGGCGATCCGATCCTGTTTCAACATCTTTTCTGGTTTTACTCGCATCCGGCTGTTTATATTATGGTTCTGCCCGGAATGGGCGTCATCTCGGAATTGATTTCCAACTTTTCGCGTAAAAAGATTTTCGGTTACGAGTTTATTGCCTTTTCATCGATTGCCATCGCGGTTTTCGGCTTTCTCGTCTGGGGGCATCATATGTTCGTCAGCGGTCAGTCGATTTACGCCGGTCTCGTATTCTCGTTTCTGACGATGGTCGTTGCCATTCCCTCGGCGATCAAAATGTTTAACTGGACGGCGACGCTTTATAAAGGTTCGATTTTATTCGATACCCCGATGCTGTACGCGCTCGGCTTTTTGGGATTGTTCCTGATCGGCGGATTGACCGGGTTGTTTCTCGGGTCGATGGGACTCGATATTCATTTAACCGACACGTATTTTGTCGTCGCGCATTTCCATTACGTGATGGTAGGCGGACAGGTGATTGCGTATTTAGGCGGAATTCATTACTGGTGGTCGAAAATGACCGGCAAAATGTATTCGGAGTTTTGGGGGAAAATTTCGGCGATGCTTGTTTTCGTCGGCTTTAACCTGACGTTTTTCCCGCAGTTTATTTTAGGTTATCAGGGAATGCCGCGCCGGTATGCGGCTTACCCGGAAGAGTTTCAGGTATTGAATATCTTCTCGACGGCAGGCGCTTCGGTTTTAGGCGTCGGTCTGGTAATGCCGGTTATATATCTGACGCATTCGCTGATCTGGGGTAAAGACGCCCCGGCAAACCCATGGCTTCTGCCCGGACTTGAATGGAGAATTCCATCGCCGCCGCCGACGGAAAACTTTGAAACGACGCCGATCGTAACTTGGGAAGCCTACGACTTTACGGAAGAAAGCGGTTTGGATTTAGAAAGCGCGCGAAATAAAAATAAGGTAACGGTTTAATCGATTACGAGTAAAAATGGAGAACGGTAAATTTTGAATGATAAGCGTAAGAAATGCTTTCGCTTATCATTCAAAAGTCGAAATTCACCATTTTTACAAGTCGTAATTCGTAATTAGAAAAAAATATGGCGACACACGCAGACGTTCACGACCATTATCATCCGCCGGGTCTTCAGCATCAGTTTGAAGATATGGGACAGCAACAGGAATCCGCTTCTATCGGAATGTGGATGTTTCTCGTCCAGGAAATAATGTTTTTCGGCGGTTTATTTACGGTTTATCTGGTTTTTCGTTCCAAATACCCGATGGCATTTGCCGCCGGCAGTAACCATCTGGATGTGGCTTGGGGCGCGGGAAATACGGTTGTTCTAATCGTCAGCAGTTTAACGATGGCTTTAGCCGTTCATTATGCCCAGCTCGGCAAAAGAATGGCGCAGGTTGTCTGTATTATCCTGACGATGATTCTCGGCACGATGTTTCTCGGCGTAAAATCGATCGAATACGCGGCTAAATACAACGATGGAATCGTCCCTGTCACCGGTCTCAACCGAAGAACCGCGGTCAGTCACGAAGCAGGCACATACAGTCTTCCGAGTGATCCGAATATGCAGAGGAATCAGTCTTTGGACGCTCCGGCTTCGGTCGAGCAAAACAAAGGCGTGTCCGGCGAGCAGCACGGCGCAGAAAAAGAGCACGTATATGTAAACCCGACGGGCAGCTTTATATGGGAAGATATAAGCCTGGCGCAATTGGCTGAAAAAGGAAACTTTTTAACTTCAGCCGAAAAGATCGGATATTACACGAACGGTCAGCTCGACCCGCATAAATTCCGCGATAAAGTCCGCATTTTCTACTGGATTTATTTTGTGATGACCGGATTGCACGCTCTGCATATGATCATCGGTTTGGGCTTAATGGCTTGGCTTTTGTGGAAAGCGTGGCTCGGAACGTTTACGGCGGATTACTACTCGCCGGTTGAGATGTCCGGGCTTTACTGGCACTTTGTCGATATCGTCTGGATTTTCCTCTTTCCTTTATTATATCTTTTGGGAAGGCATTTCGCGGGAGGACATTAAGGTTTTATGGCTGATAATTACACGGAACATCAAAAGAATAATTTAAATACGCACGATGAACACAGCGGCGCTCATCACATCGTCTCGATCCCGCTTTACTTAACGGTTTTCGGAATCCTGATGATCGGAACGGTTTTAACCGTCGGCGCGGCTTATGTCGATCTCGATTACATTTTTCCGGGCGCGAACACGCTGGTTGCGTTAGCCATCGCTTTTTTCAAAATGGGCGCGGTCGTTCTGATATTTATGCACGTGCGCTGGAGCTCGAAATTGATTTGGCTGACGGTGCTCGCGGGCTTTTTCTGGCTGGCGATTATGTTCGCCTTCACGATGCAGGATTACCTGACGCGCGCGCCGGGCGTTTTCCCGCAATAAAAAAATAAAGATAAAAAAATAAGCGAATACCGGGACGAAAAGCAAAATCTGATCGTCCCATTCGTCTTTTAATAGTTAGGAATTGGGCTTGTTTTCGTGGTATTATTATCGATTTGAACGAATTGATTTTTAATTATAAAGGGTATTTTGTAAGAGCTTTATAATACAACAAATCGCTTTAATTCAACATCACAAATCAATGAATTTTACCAGACCCTCTTATAAGCATTTATTTCTATTTATATTTATTGCCGCGTTTTTAAGCGGCTGCGGGATCATTGCTCCGAAGACAAAGGAAAAAACGGTTACATTATTGAAATCCGAAGACGCGACGCAGGCGCAGTTAATAAGTGAGATTAATCGTTTTGCCGCCGTCGGCTCGATGCGCGCCAAGATGGATTTGAAATTTGAAGATAATTCTTACGCCGAACTCGGCATCGCGGAAAAATATAAAACCGCAGACGGTGAAGTTGTCGTGCAAAGACCGGCTAATATTCTTTTAAAAGTTCAGGTTCCGATTATCAAAACCGATGTCGCGCAGATGACTTCTGACGGCGAGAAATTCCGCGTGGCGATTCTGGAAGACGGCGCGGGCGGCAAATACAAAAAATTCGTTACCGGAACCAACGAGGCTGATTACTCGATTTTGCAGGAACAGGTAAAAAAGCTCGATCTGAACGCGAAAGCTATTCAGCAAAACGTCAACGCTTTTTCCAATCTGCGCCCGCAGCATTTTACAGACGCTGTTTTAGTGCGACCGATTAGCACTGAAAACAACGCTTACGTGCAAAGCACGATCGTGCAGGAAGAAGAAGACCTCGCGAAAGATAAAAAATCGCCTTTGCGCAAGGTTTTGCGCGGTTATTATCTGCTCGACGAGTTTCGGAAAAATCCTGACGGCAGTTTGAAAGTTCTGCGCCGTTTTTGGTTTGACAGGGTCGGCGGCATAAGGCTCGCGCGCCAGCAGATTTTCGATGAACGCGGTGAGATCGAATCCGACATTGTTTACGGCAAAGAAGGAAACCTGGGTGATTCGTCTCAGTATAATAATTTACCTTTAGAAATCGTCGTTACGCGTCCGAAGGAAAAATATAAAATGAAGCTGACGTACCAATCGCCGGCGAGCGTAACGATCGGAAAAAATTACCCGGCGAAAGCTTTTGTTCTGGAAAACACCTGGGGACTCGAAGAAGTCGATCTTGACAAAAAATTGTTGGAAGCCAGGAACCGCAGCGGCGAAAACGTTATGCAGGAGCCGGAGGCAAAGGCGCACGCGCAATAATTTTTGATGAAAACGATTCTAAAAACCGAAAACTTAACAAAAACCTACAAAATCGGAAAAGTCGAAACGCACGCTTTACGCGGCGTTTCGCTTGATATAAAGGCTGGAGAATTCGTCGCCATTATGGGACAATCCGGCTGCGGCAAATCAACTTTGCTGCATCTTTTAGGCGGATTGCTGAGCCCTTCGAGCGGAAAGATTATAATCGACGGCGAAGACATTTCCCGCGTATCCGATGCGGCTCGCACCGATATACGCCGCCGCAAAATCGGGTTTGTTTTCCAGCGCTTTAATCTTTTTCCGACCCTGACGGCGGAAGGCAATTTGAAGCTTGCCGAAAAGATACATTCCGGCAACGGCGGCAACCAGGAACGCCGTCACGAAGTTCTGCGTCTTTTAAAGCTGGAAAACCGAATGCATCACAAGCCTCTGGAAATGTCGGGCGGCGAACAGCAGAGAGTCGCGCTGGCGCGCGCGATTATCAATAGTCCGGCGATCATTCTCGCCGACGAGCCGACCGGGAATCTCGATTCGGAAAATTCGGAAATCGTTTTGAATATGTTTCGCGAATTAAATGACAAATTCGGACAAACGATTATAATGATTACGCATAACCCGGAAGCCGCGGTTAATTGTTCGCGCACGATTCAGATGCGCGACGGAACGGTTGTTAATTCATAAAGCTTGCAAGCGTTTATTGCTTCGGGAAAACTTTAAGAAATTTCTTTCTCAAAAACACCTTAAAGATTTTCAAACTCTACAAAGTAAATGAGCCTAATAAAAGATATCGTCCTTTGGAAGTATGAACGCGCCAGCTGGCAATGGGATGTTTTATGTATTTTAATCTTAGTGTTTATTTTCTTTACGCCGAAAATATGGTTTGATAAACGCGAAAAGCTTGCAACCCAAACTTCGCGTTTAATCGTCAAAGCCGAAGGTTTTTCGCTGGAAAAAAGCGAAATGGAACGCCGCGTAAAAGAAATCAGCGGAAATGAAAACGCCGAAATCCTTGATATTCGCGAAAAGCGCATTCCAAACGGCGAAACCTTTTACGAAATCGATATAAGGAAGTAGTAAGAAGGAGATTTCAAAGCTCAGATGCCGGATGCCGATAAAAACCGGTTTTTAATTTATTAAACCCCCATCCGGCATACGGCATCTAATATCTTTAGCTGGGTATATTTTTATGAATAAATTTACAAGATTCGGATTAACCGCATTCGCTTTAATGCTTGTGTTCAATATGTTTGCCGTCACCGAAACGAAGGCGCAGGGGGCTATAAACGAGATTTTGAACAGAATGGACGCGCATTATAGAGCGTTGACGTCGCTTCAGGCTACGGTGAAAATGGACAAGTATAACGCGCAGCTTGACGAGCACGATCTTACAGAAGGAACGGCGAAATATCTGCCTCTTAAAGGTCGCGACGCGCTTGTGCGCATCGATTGGACGAAACCGGTCGAAGAATCTTTAGCCGTCGTCAATAAACGTTATGTTTTATTTCGTCCGCGTTTGGGGCAGGCGATCGTCGGAAAAGTCGAAAAAGCGCAGGGAAACGCCAAATCGAACAGCGCGCTGGCTTTTATGAATATGTCGAAAGCGCAGCTGAAAGCAAATTACAATGTTAAGTATATCGGGCAGGAAACCGTCGCCGGCGGAATTCAAACCTGGCATCTCGAACTGACGCCGAAAGTTAAAACGAGCTATAAAATAGCCGATATTTGGGTTGACGGCAACGGGATGCCGATTCAGATGCGCGTAACGGAAAATAACAACGATTCAACGACCATTCTTCTTTCGAATCTGGATAAAAACTCAACTATCCCGACTAATGTTTTTCAGATAAATCTGCCGAAAGGAACAAAACAAATCGAAGGCTAGTATTATATTTACCCGCGTATTCCGCAAAGGCTTTGGCTTTGAAACGAGTCGAAGCCTTTTCTGCGGATTTGAAAAGAAACGCCGCAGAAACTATAATTAAAAATTTGGATTTCGAGTCAAAAATTTCACCTTAAATTGCCGTACAGCTATAATTAAGGCTAAAGTTCCACAGAAAGTTTTCAGGAGTCGTCAAACAATAATGCCAAAGGCAAGCAGTTTCAGTCGCTTTACGCGCGGAGTTCGTCATACGGTTCGCGCGTTCGCTTCGACCAAACATCCGGTTCTCGTTCATATCGTCCCGATGCGGCGGTGTAATTTGTCGTGCACTTACTGCAATGAATACGACAAGACAAGCGAACCGGTCGCAATCGACGTGATGCTCAAGCGTATTGACAAATTGGCTGAATTCGGCAGCTCCGTCATTACGATTTCCGGCGGCGAGCCGATGATGCACCCGCAGATTTACGAAATCATCGAGCGCATTCGTCATCACGGGATGATTGCCGGATTGATTTCAAACGGTTATTATTTCCAGCCGGAAAAGGTTAAAAAATTAAACGAAGTCGGGCTCGATTATTTGCAAATCTCGATCGATAACGTCAACCCGGACGAGGTTTCCAAAAAAAGCTTGAAAGTTCTGGACGCAAAGCTCGTTAATTTGCGCGACCACGCGAAGTTCAAAGTCAACATTAATTCGGTTGTCGGCGGCGGCGTGGCTAATCCGGAAGAAGCCTTGATTATCGCCAACCGCGCCGTTGAGCTTGGATTTTCTTCGACCGTCGGCGTTATTCACGACGAAATGGGACTCAACAAAGGCTTGACCGACCGCGAAAAAGAAGTTTACAAGGAAATTAAAGCTAAGGGAACGCGTTCTTACGCGCGCTGGAACTGGTTTCAGGACAAACTCGTTGACGGCGGCGAATACGAGTGGCGTTGCCGCGCCGGAGCCCGTTATTTATACGTGGACGAAGCGGGAATCGTCAGCTGGTGCTCGCAGCAGCGCGGAACGCCGGGCATTCCGCTTCTCGAATACACGCACGCCGATATGGAACGCGAATACATCACCGAAAAATGGTGCGCGCCGACCTGCACGATTCAATGCGTTCATCAAGTCGGGCATCTCGACGCCTGGCGCGACCCGCAAATTTCGCCCGCCGATTACAACAATCGAAAAGGCGGAAAAGGCTTGAAAAAGGAAACCGTGCAGCAGGTTTTAAGCGCTGAATAGAAGTAAAAGATAATTTGCAAATTTAAAGGGAAAGATTGACTGATTTTAGTCAATCTTTTTTTTCATACCAATCTTCGTGGCGCGACCATTCGCCGCATCGAAAACAGGTTGTCCAAATCCATCGATGATTGCAGCCCGGGCAAACTCCGCCCGTTTCAAAAGTGTTCCAATTGGTTCCGCAGCCGCCGTAAAAGTATTCCGGGTAATCGCAATCCCAACACATCCAGCGACTTGATTTTTTCGGCTGCCACTCGCACAGCGGGCAGCGAATACGTCTGGTTTTCGATTTATCTTCGGCGGGTTTATGGTCTTTCAGGATATCGTCGGTTTCCGCTGTTTTTCGATACGCCGAAAAGATTATTTTCAACCAAAAGTGTTTGAAAAAATCGTTTTTTTCGCGTAAAAGTCCTTTTTGTGAAAGCCGAATTTTCTTCATTTTCTTGTAATCCTCAGCTGTAAAACTTAGTATCGTTAAAACGAATTGAAAATCAAGCTTTAAGGAGCGTTCAGCAAATGAGCGAAAACAGGCTTTTTCTGCCGGTTGTATTGGGAACGAATCGAAAAAATCGTCAGAGCGAAAACGTCGCCCGCTGGGTTTTCGGCAAAATGAACGGGCGCGAGGAAATAGAAACCCGGCTTTTCGACGTGCGCGATTTCGATCTGCCGCGCGACGATTACGGGCAGGAAATCAAAGACGATTTTCCCGAATGGCGCGATGCCGTTATCCGCGCCGACGGCTTGGTTATTGTCACGCCCGAATATAATCACGGTTATCCGGGAGTTTTGAAAAGCGTTCTCGATTTGCTTCTGAAAGAATATATTCACAAACCCGTCGCTTTTGTCGGCGTTTCGGCACAGGTTTGGGGCGGCACGCGCGTTATCGAAGCTTGTCTGCCGATGGTCAGGGAACTCGGTCTCGTATCGACTTTTACGGATTTGAATTTCCCTCGCGTGCAGACGCTTTTTGACGAAAACGGGAAACTGCTCGACGCGGCTTATGAAAAACGCGCTGAAGGATTTCTCGACGAGCTCGTCTGGATGAGCCGAGCGCTGCGTTGGGGACGCGAAAACTTGCCGTCGAAGTATCATCAACCGTGAAATTTCTGCGAAAATCTTGACTCATACGGGTTGTATATCCGATGCTATTTGTACAGGTTTTTATTACTTAAAAAGAATAAAAGGGAAGGTGTAATACAAATGGCGGAAGAACTCGCAAAAAAATTTATTGAAGCGCTTCACAAACTCGAATCGGAACGCGATTTGGAAACAATAGTCAACCTCTTTGAAGAAAACGCCGAGGTCGGAAACGTCGTTATGAGAAACCGAAACACAACGGCGCGCGAATTCTGGAAATCTTACAGGGATAATTTCGACAGCATCGAATCGATTTTTCGCAATGAAATAATCACCGGCAAAAACGCCGCCCTCGAATGGACTTCAAAAGGCACGAGCCCGGACGGAAACGATTTCGAGTATAACGGCGTAAGCATTCTTGAAATGAACGGCGATAAAATTTCACGTTTCCAGGCATATTTCGACCCGAACAATCTCGGTCACCAGATCATTGACGAGAAAAGCGCGGAAGCAAACAGGTAATTACCGGAAACTTTAGAGAATTGATAAACTTGCCCGCGAAATACGCAAAACGGAATTAGAAAAAACTTTTCTCTTCTTTTAATGTTTTTCGCGGGCATAAAAACTAAAACCGAATAGAAAGCGGCTCGAATTAGTAAATTAATTCGAGCCGCTTTCCCATTCGATTTCTTAAATTTAATTTTAAGCCGAAGCTTTTTGCCAGCGATTTGCCGGGATTTCGAAATCGTAAGTTTCGCCGTGCGCGAGGTAAACGATTTTTTCCGTCAAACCGGCTTGTTCGGCAGCGCGTTTGAAATCTTCGAGCGGCGATTTGAAAACGTCGTAATCGTTGTAATGAATAGGAATCGCCGTTTTCGGATTGATAAGTTTGATTGCTTCGACGCCCTGCTCGTCGTCCATCGTCAGCATCACGCCCATAATCCGCGTTCCGCCGAGATGAAATAGTCCCAAATCGACTTCGGGATAGCGTTCGGGAATTTTTTGCAGATCATCGTGAATCAATGTGTCGCCGGAAATATAAAGCCTGAGCGTGCGGCTGCCGTTTTCGGTTTCGAAATCGAGCACCGAACCCATTACCGGCGGAAGCGCGAAATCGACGATTCCGGGACCGTGCTGACCGGGCATCGAAGAAATCGTCAGACGCGCCGAGCCTTTTGTAAACTCGGCTTTTTCCCATGTGTCGAGTCCGGTCGCGCGCTTGAAATCTTTCGATTCAAGCTCGGCTTTCGCGTGATTCGTCGTTATGATCGGCAGGTTTTTATCGAGCCTTTCTTCGGCGATGCGGTCGAAATGATCGCCGTGATAATGCGACAAAACGCACAAATCGAGCGGCGGCAATTGTTCGATGTCGATCGCCGGCTCGGTCAGGCGTTCCGAGGTTAAGCCGTAACCGAGATGAACATGGTCGCCCGCGTGCAGAAAATTCGGGTCGGTTAAAATCGTAAAACCGGCGTAGCGCAAAATCACCGTTGCCGTACCGATGAAAAATATAGAGCCTTTGCTGAAATCCGCCTCGCCCGAAGAGGGTATTTGAAACACATTTGTCATAAAAATCTCCCTTGTTCGTAAAATTCGCTGTCAAAAACTATATGAAAAAAAATATCACACGCATTTTTGACGGGCAAGACTTTTCTGAGAAAGTTAAAGTCTTCTGAAGATTCTACCGGTAAAGATTAAAAGCTTTCGAAACTCCGGGAAACGTGAATAAAAAAAATGCTGCGGGCGAAACCATTAATTCGATAGTTTCGCCCGCAGCATTTTTCCGGTAATAGTTTGCGAATTTACCTGCGCGGCACGTTTTCGCCGATCGTCCAGACGATAACCGAGCTCGATAAACCGAGTCCCGAAAGCCGTCCCGCCATCATCACGATCGTTTCGCCTTTTTCGACCGTTTTTGCCTTGATCAGCGTTTTTTCGCCGTCTTTGAGCATCGCTTCGGTCGTCGTCCCGGCTTCGTGGCAAAGCGGTTCGACGCCCCAGATCAAGGCGAGCTGATTGCGGACTTCGTCGGTATTGGTCAGGGCGAACGTCGAAAGACCCGACCTGACGCTTGAAAGACGACGCGCCATCAAACCGGATTCGGTAAAAACAGCGACCTTTTCGGTTTTGATTTCGCGCGCGCAGTAAGCCGCTGCTTTGCATAAAGCCTGCGAAGTTCTGCCGGTCGGAGCTTCCGTAAATTTGAACGGGCGTTTTAATTTCGTCGTCTGCACGGTTTCCGCCGTGTCAATAATGCGTTTCATCGTGGCGACCGATTCGACCGGATATTCCCCGGCGGCGGTTTCAGCCGAAAGCATTACGGCGTCGGTTCCGTCCCAGACGGCGTTTGCCACGTCAGAAGCTTCGGCGCGCGTCGGGCGCGGACTTTCGATCATCGATTGCAGCATCTGCGTGGCGGTGATAACGAATTTATCGTTCATCACGGCTCTTTCGATAATGCGTTTTTGATAAACCGGCACGAGCTCCGGGCTCGTTTCAACGCCTAAGTCTCCGCGAGCGACCATTACGCCGTCCGTGTTGGCGATTATATCGTCGAGGTTTTCCATCGCTTCGGCTTTTTCGATCTTAGCGACGAGCAGCGGTCTGCCCCATTTTCGCGTGTTGAGCTTTTTGATAATATCGCGCACTTCGCGGCAGTCGGAACCTTGACGAACAAAAGAAAGCGCGATGTAATCGACGTCCTGCGTCATCGCCCAATCCAAATCCTTGCGGTCTTTTTCGGTCAAAGACGGGATCGGAAGCTTTGTGTTCGGCAGGTTGATTCCTTTGCGTTCGGAAAGCGTTCCGCCGTTGACGACCGTCGTCGTGACATCGGTTTTCGTAACCTTTGTTACCTTTAATTCGATCGCGCCGTCGTCGAGCAGAATTTTGTCGTCTTTTTTGACGAGTTTCGGGATTTCCTTGTAATTGGTCGAAACTTCTTTCACGCTGCCCTGAATGTCGCGCGAAGTGATGACGAATTCCGCTCCGGCTTCCAGAGTCACAGGTTTTGCGTCCTGCAAATGCCCGGTGCGTATTTTCGGACCGGAAAGATCGACGAGAATCGCTACCGGTCGGTCGAGTTTTTTCGCCGCTTGTTTTACCTTTTTAATTGTTGCGGCGTGTTCTTCCTGTGTTCCGTGCGACATATTTATTCGCACGGCGTTAAGCCCGGCGCCCATCATCTGTTCGATAATTTCATTTGTGTTCGATGCCGGTCCGAGTGTTGCTAGTATTTTTGCTCTGCGCATATTTATTTATTTTATAACCTTATTGAATAGGAAATGTTACAACTGTTACTTGTATCTTCTCAAATCCACAATTTCGATTTCTTTCAGCACGATCTTGCCTTCCTTCGGCAAAGCGTTGTCGGCGTAAATTTTCCATTTGATGGATAAATCATCTTCGCGAAGCGTTTCAAAATCGGGGCTCAGAGGTATTTTCCAGCTCATATTCATACTGCGCAAAAGCGGAAAATTCGATTTAAATTGCTGGTCGGCGTATTCCTGGTTAAAATTCGTCAAACGATGCCGGTAATATCTTCCGCCGTCTTTGACGTTCATTTTATTTTCTATTTTTTCCAGGATCGCCACCGGGACATCGAGAAAACAAGCGACATACTGGGCGAAAGCCGAGCCGTTATTGCGCGCTTCGACGATTAAATTAATCGAATTTGAATGATTTTCCTCAAGACTGGAAACGTTATTTCCGATTTCGATCAAAAAATTGAGCGCGATATTCGGCGTTTGCTCGCGAAACATCACGTCGCGAATCTCGTAATCCTCCATCGGGACGGCTTGAAAATTAAAGCGCTTGTAATAACGATGATCCGACGCCTGATGCGCCGTGTTGCTCTGCGGAATTTCGATGATATAAGCCGTGTCGTTTTCGCCCGAACTCAAGTTGACCGAGTGAATGACGATGCCGTCGATGCGCGGGCGAATCGCCTGAATGATCTGTTCGACCCATTCCCGCGGGTATTTGCGACGATCGACGGGCGTAATTTTTTCCGGCAGATGACGTTTTGTTTCGCCGGAAAACTCGCAGATGCCGTAAATTAAAGTGCCGCCCGCCGAATTTGCCATCGCCGAGACGTCTTTCGTGATTTCCTTTTTTTTCGCGTCGACGCGGTCGAGCGCTTCGGCGGATTTATATTCGAGCGTCAGTGATTCTTCGATTTCGCTTTCAATGTATCGATGAAGCCGGGCTTCGGTCCAATGTCTCGCCATAATTTTTATATATTGGTTTTAACGACCACCGTTCCGGCAATAAAATCGTGCAAAGCGCGTTTTTTTTCGTTGGAAAGAAAAACGAAAATGTCCGCCATTCCCCAGACGGTTAGTAAGATCGAATAAATTCCGATAGCCTGCTCGACGCGAGGCGCCTGTAAATCAAAAGGCAGAGCCATAATGCTGAGAACGATCACGCAGATATTAAAAATTACCTGCGGAAGCTGGCGCAAAAACGACTGCCGCATCGTCATAGATTTTTCGGAAACATCCAGAACTTTTACGTTCATCCACATTTTACCGAGAGTCTGCCCGTAAAAACCGTGCATTAAAATCGTGTAAACCGGAGCGACGAGCGACGAAAGCGGAATCCAGAAATAGAAAAAAACATCCGGAAACTCGGCTTTGCGAAACCAATCGTCAAAGACCACGATCGGCATCATGATAAAAGTATCGATCAGAAGGGCAACAAAACGCGGAAAGAAAGTTTTATATTTTTCCATAATTGTTTTTACTTTATTCCTCGTTTGCGCCGATTTCGGCAAGTTTTCTTAAATAATTCAATACTGTTGCGACAAATGTCGAATGCGACCACGTTAATGGCGAAACGGAAACAGGCTCGCCCGTCGCCGGATGAAGCTGTTCAGCCAGAACGCCCGAAGGCAGAGCGTTTTTCGCCGTCCATTCTAATATTTCCAGCGCGCCGCGCAAATCTTCTTTCGATTCGGCAACGGCGATCCGGTAATCGGCGAGCCAGAGCGTGCAGATAAACCACGCGTTTCCGGTCGCCGCGTCGGAAACGCGCATATAACCGTCGTTTTCAAAGCGCGCCACGCCGCCGATCTCCGTTTTAACCCAGAGTTTCTCTTCGATCGCGCGCATCGTTTTAACGATCATTTCATCTTTGACTGAAAACGCCCCGAAATAAAACGCGCCGAAAAGCGAGGCGTCGATCGTCGCGTCGGCTTCGAAATGCTCGTCGCCGTGAAACTCAAGCGCGCGCAGAAAGCGCCCGAGCCGCTCGCTGTAAAGATGTTCGCGCATTCCGCAGACAAATTCGTCGGCTGTCTTATTATAAGCTTCGGCGCGCTCGTCTTCACCGAAAAGCGCGGCAAATTTCGCCGCGGCGCGAAGCCCGCCGACAACCGTCGCGCACGTAAAAGTGTGAATGCCCCGCCGGTCTTCCCACAAATTCCACGAAGGCTTCGGCAGATCCATCGTTTCGCGGCGAAACCCGGTCATAAAATCCGCGCAGCGAACGATCAGCGGTCGATAAAGGCGACGGACGAATTCGATGTCGCGATTATTATTGTAATGCTCCCATAAAGCCCAGACGACCAGCCCGGTTTCATCTTCCTGAATCGGCACGAGCTGCTGTTTGCCCCAAACGTCCCACGAAGCGTGCCAGCCTGAAGCGACCGTTCCGTCGGCGTTATATTTTTGCAGAAAATAACCGTCGCGATGAACGATTTTTTCGCAAAACTCAAAAAACTTTCTGGTTAAAAACGGGTAACCGGCAAGATCGAGCGCGTATGCGACAAGCGCGCCGTCGCGCGTCCAGAGATAGCTGTAATGATCGGTCGCGCGCGCCGTGACGTCCCAGTCGTTAGCCGCTAAAATGGCTCCGTCGTTGTCGATCTGAGTGCGGATTATCAGCAGCGAGCGCTTGTAAAGCTCGATGATTTCGGGCGATAGATCGGCAAAGTCGGTATCGTTTTTATTAACCCACGCGCGCCAGTAGTTTTGCGTGTATTTCAGATAAAGCTCGGGTTTCCGGGTTTTTACGAGAGTATTTAACTCGGAAACTTCGGCGTGGGATTTGCCCGCCGCGATCCAGTAAAAGAACTCTCTTGAGCCGTGCGGCTCGATTTTGAAATTTAATTGAACGGTCGAATCAACCGATCCTTCGGTTATCGCGGCGGCGGCGAGCGCGCCGTCTTCGGCATCGCGCCAGGTTCCTTCCTGATCGCGAAAATCTTTGCGCCCGGTCGTGAAAGCGTCGAAATGCGGTTCGGTATTAATCAAAAAATAACGATCTTTTTTGTAATGAAGAAGCGCGAAATTCTCCGGGTCGTAAAAAGCCGTGTCGCCGATCTTGTTTTCGGAAATGCGAAAATCGTGATGCAGAAAAACGCGCGCGTCGCGCTCCGCGTCGAGCGTGTTTTTGATGCGAACGCGGCGCAGAAAGACGTTCTCGTGACTGGCGACCGTGTCGTTCGAAACGATTTGCAAGCCGAGTTTTTCGTTCGTTAAAACAACGTTCGTCACCAGCGTTTCCGGCAGATAACTTAAATCGCGTTTCCAATCATCGTTATAAATCCAGGAAAATTCGCCGTCAGCCCAGACGCCGAAGCGAAAAGGAAAGCCTTCGGTGTGATTTTCCTGACCGACGTGCGGAAAATAAACGTCGCGGATTTGATATTTTTCGTCAAAATTAACAAGCAGAGAACCGTTTCCTACCGGAATATCACGCATAATTTAGCTGTACTGAAATATTAAAAGAAGTTGTTTTTTGCATTTATTGCAGACGGTTTTTTGAAATGTATCGCCGAAGTAATGTCACGAAAAGAATTAAAAAGATTTCCGCCGCAAAAAGTAAAAATATAATAGCGGACAGCGAAATGACTAATCCGAGTCCGGGCAGCAAAATATAGCCGTCACCGCCATTGCTGATCCGCAAAATAATTGAAGCTATAAGCAGCAAACCGACGACAATCGTTTTAATTACGGCAATCGCCAGGATAATTTTTAGCAGAAGTTTCATTCCCAACCTCGATTTACCTTATAAAGTATCATCCCGGTTCATTTCTAAAGCATTTTTCCCCAGCGTTTTAGCAATCAAAAGATTTGCTTTTTCAATTGTTTCCTTTTCGCTCTTAAAAGCGAGCATCCCGATCGCCTCGTCGATTTTCACCCAGCGCGATTCGGAAACCTCGTGATCGTGATCGGCAACGTCGCCCGAAACGTATTTCATTAAATAAAAATGAACTAATTTATGAAAACGAACGCGCTCGCCCTTTTTCGTGCCGAAATACCAGTATTCGACCGTCTCGATTTTTTCTACGATTTCAGCGTCGATGCCGGCTTCTTCGCGAACTGCGCGCGCGGCGGCAATTTCCGCGGTTTCGCCTTCATCGACCAATCCTTTCGGTAATTGCCAGCGCCCGCTCGGTCTGACGGCGACGATCGCAACTTCAAAATCAGAACCGTTTTGCCGGAAAGCCGCGCCGCCGGCGGAAACTTGCTCGACGGTTTGAATCTTCGGTTTTTCTGCGGCTGTAGTTTCCGATTTTGCCATTATTGTTACAGATTATTTTTTCAAATTATTGTTTCAAAGCGCGCTCGACGGCGTCATCAAGCCGTGTTTTTACCGCCGGGTCAAACCCGATAAACTTTTCGACTAAAACGCCTTTGCGGTCGAAAACGGCGGTTTGCGGAATGTCGTTTCTCGTACCGAAAATAAAGTTCGTCAAAGCGTCTTCCGGCGTTGCCAACGGGTAATCGATCTTCAGTCGCTCGACAAACGTCGGAACCAACGGGCGATCTTCTTCGCCGCCGACGTGCAGCCCGATGATTTCTAAATTTTCTTTGCCGTGTTTTTGCTGCAATTCCTTAAGATGCGGAATTTCTTCGAGGCACGGCGGGCAATACGTCGCCCAGAAATCCAGAATTACAACCTTTCCCTGTAAATCTTTTAATTTCTGATCGGCGGCGTCCGCGTTCGTGTTGCCGTCGAAAGTCGTCCAGGTCATCTCGCCTAAAGGTTTCGACGGCGGCATCGGCACATTCGTTTGCGGAACGTCGTTTATCGAAATCGGTTTGTTGCCGATTGTAACCGGCGACGCGCTCGGGCGGCACGCCGCGAAAATTGAAAAAGATAAGGCACAAAGTAAAATGTATATTAACTTCATCAAATTCATTTTACACAAAAACGGCGCAAATTCATTAACGCGTAAAGTGAAAAGTCGCTGAACGCGCGCAGACTTTTTTAACCGGGAAATCAAAACGATTCTTTACTTTTTGTCTTTTCCTTTTTACTTTCTAGCTTGTGAGCTTTTACCCGCAAAAGATAAACGAGAGATTTCAAAACCCGCGCAATGGCGGAAAACCGGAAAATCCAAACGCCGTCGGCGCGGGCGCAAGCTTCGTCTGCGGCTCGTTCGTCAGGTTTTATCTGCGTATAAACCCCGAAACAAAGGAAATCAGCGAAGCGGGATATAAAACCAACGGGTGCGGTTTTGCGATCGCGGCGGCTGAAATTCTGGCGGAAAGCATCGTCGGCGAAAAATTAACCGGGCTGCACGGGCTCGACACGGAAGCTTTGCGCGCGGAGATCGAACGCAAGCTCGGGCAATTTGCAAACGAGCGGACGCAATGCGCCGAAATTTGTTTCGACGCGCTTCACCGGGCTTTCTCCGATTACCGCGCGCGGCAAATCGAAGAATTCGCCGGAGAAAAAGCTCTGATCTGCACGTGCTTCAGCGTTTCCGAAGAAACGATCGAAACGGCGATCGACCGCAATCAAATAGAAACGGTCGAAGAAGTGGCGAAAGTTTGCAGAGCGGGCGGCGGCTGCGGTTCGTGCCGGTTTTTGATTCAGGAAATGATTGATATTTACCGGAGCGAAAGATTTTAAGGCGAACATTGAAAATAAGACCGCGCGGCACAACAGCTTAAAGATAAAACACACCCGGCGGGCGTTTGTGCAATTGCTGTATTTTTACCGTGCGTTTTTATGTTATACTCCTAAAATATAATCCGCTTTCCAACGCGGGAAAATTTAATTTTACGGAGAATATTCGAAGATTTTCAAAAGAAAATCAAACACTTCCGATTTCAAATATGGACGATCCTGCTAGTTTAAGTTTACTTTTATTTTTTGCGGAACCTGCCGCCGCAGCGGAAACACCAACGCTCACTTCTACCGCTTTAAATCTCTTACTGGTAATATTTTTAGTTCTTGCCAACGGTTTTTTCGTCGCCAGCGAGTTTGCGCTCGTCGCGGTCAGAAAGTCTAGAATCGAAGCCCTAGCCAACGAAGGACACAAAGGCGCCGAGCGGCTTTTAGGTTTATTAAATAATCTCAACGCGTATATTTCCGCCACGCAGCTCGGCATTACGCTCGCTTCGCTCGGTTTAGGCTGGGTCGGCGAACCGGCGGTCGCGGCGCTGCTCGAACCGGCTTTGATCCGTCTCGGCGAGATGACGGGACTGACGTTTCTCGCTTCGGGAACCGTTCTGCACACGATTTCATTCACGATAGCGTTTTCGTTTATTACGTTTCTGCACATCGTTTTCGGCGAGCTTGCGCCGAAAACCGCCGCGCTCGAGCTTTCCGAAAGAGTTTCGCTGGTTATCGCGCTGCCTTTGCAGATTTTCTACAAGGTTTTTAATTACCCGATTCGCCTGCTCGATTGGGCTGGTACGAGAACCGTTAGATTGTTCGGTCTTCACCCGTCGGGCGAACACGGCGGCTCGAATTACACGGAAGACGAAATTCGACAGCTCGTTAATCTTTCCGAAGCGAGCGGGCATTTAAACGAAGACGAGCGCCGTTTAATCAACCAGGTTTTCGAGTTTTCCGAAACGACCGTTCGCGAAGCGATGATTCCGCGCACGGAAATCACGGCTATCTCGGAAAGCTGCACGCTCGAAGAAATCGCGCTCGCTTTTCGTAAAAACGGTTATTCGCGCCTGCCGGTTTATCGCGGCTCGCTCGACGATATGATCGGCTTTATTCACAGCAAGGACGTGATGGGATTTTTGCTCGAACCGGAAACTTTCGCGCTCGAACACGTTTTGCAAAAACCGATGTACGTCGTCGATACGGCGCGGCTTGAAGACGTTTTGAGACAGATGCAGAAGGAAAAATTCCATTTCGGATTCGTCGTTGACGAGCACGGCGGCGTTGAGGGAATTATCACGCTCGAAGACCTTCTCGAAGAAATCGTCGGCGATATTTCCGACGAGCACGACGAAGAAGCAAACGAGCAGATTCACGAGCAGCCGGACGGCAGCTATCTTCTCGACGGCGGTCTGGCGGTCAGAGATTTAAACCGCCGCCTGGAATTGAATCTTCCGATTTCAGAAGGCTACACGACGATCGCCGGATTTTTAATGAGCGAATCGGGACAGATTTTAAATGAAGGCGAAACGGTTCCGTTTAACGGGCACGTTTTCAAGATCGAAAAAGTCGATAAACGCCGGATTCTAAAGGTTAGGATGGAACACTCGTAAAGCATAGAAAACAAGCGGCAAAGCGAAATAGCAAAAGTTAACAAAAGCAAAAGTAACACGAGAATAAATATTTGTTACTTTTGCTTTTTTGTCTTTAAATCCGATACAGGATAAATTTAACTGATAAGTTTTTTTATAAATCTATTTCAGGAGCTTTCATACACAAATGAGTTTAATCGAAACAGTCTGGGCGCGCGAGATACTGGATTCACGCGGAAATCCGACGCTCGAAGCGGAAGTTATTTTAGAAGACGGCACGCAGGGACGCGCCGCCGTTCCCTCCGGAGCGTCAACCGGCGAGAACGAAGCGGTCGAATTGCGCGACGGCGACAACACGCGCTACCTTGGCAAAGGCGTTACGCAGGCGGTCGATAACGTGATCGAAAAAATCGCTTACGAGCTCGAAGGACTGGACGCTCTCGACCAGACTTTGATTGACGAAGCGCTGCTCGCGCTTGACGGGACGGAAAATAAATCGAACCTCGGCGCAAACGCGATGCTCGCGGTTTCGATGGCGAACGCGCGCGCGGCTGCCGCTTACCAGGAAACGCCTCTGTATCGCTACATCGGCGGCGTCAACGCCAAAACTTTGCCCGTGCCGATGATGAACATCATCAACGGCGGAGCGCATGCTGACAACAACGTCGATTTTCAGGAATTTATGATTATGCCGGTCGGCGCGGAAAACTTTTCCGAGGCGCTTCGAGCGGGCGCGGAAATTTTTCACAGCTTAAAATCGGTTTTGAAATCGCGCGGCTTGGCGACGAGCGTCGGCGACGAGGGCGGTTTTGCTCCGAACCTGAAATCGAACGAAGAAGCGATTGAAACGATTCTCGAAGCGATCGAAAAAGCCGGTTACAAAGCGGGCGAAAACATTATGCTCGCGCTCGATCCGGCGGCGAGCGAATTTTTCGACGGCACGAATTACGTTTTCAAAAAGTCGGATAAACGCGTGCTTTCGTCCGATGAAATGGTCGCGTACTGGGCTGACTGGTGCGCGAAATACCCGATTGTTTCCATCGAAGACGGATTGGCGGAAAACGATTGGGACGGCTGGGTAAATTTAACCGAACAGGTCGGCAAAAAAGTTCAGCTCGTCGGCGACGATTTATTCGTTACCAACGTGAAATTTCTGCAAAAGGGAATTGATTTAGGCGCGGCAAACTCGATTTTGATTAAAGTCAATCAAATCGGAACTTTGACCGAAACTCTCGATGCGATCGAACTGGCGAAAACCAATAATATGACATCGATTATCTCGCACCGTTCGGGCGAAACGGAAGATTCGTTTATCGCGGATTTAGCCGTCGCGACCAACGCCGGACAAATCAAAACCGGCTCGCTTTCTCGCTCAGACCGTATCGCGAAATACAATCAATTGCTGAGAATCGAAGAAGATTTGGGAAGCGCGGCTCGTTACCCGGGCAGAAAGGCGTTTTACCAGATTAAGAGTTAGCATTTAGCCGCGAACAGAAAATTAGCCGCAAACAAACTCGAAAAGGCGCGAAAAGGCGCGAAAAAGACAAAAACTATATGTGAATTTAATTTTTGTTCCTGATCTTTCGAGTTTGTTCGCGGCTAAAAAAGCATCTTATGAAGATTTAATTATCGGCGGAGCAAAATTTCCCGGGCGTCGCCTCACAAACGCGGCGTTAGCCCGAAATCATAAAATAACGCTTTTCAATCGCGGCAAACATTCAGCGGCTTTTTGCCTTAGGCGGTGAAAGCTTCGGCGGATGCTTTGAAAAGTTCGGTCGGGCGATACGTTTTTACGGAAGTCAGGGAAAAAGTCAAAAAGCTTGAACAAATGAGCAAAATCGGTGGTATTATTGCTGACGAATTCGGGTTAAATAATTTCAAAGTCGGTTCTTTTTTGTACTGAAAAATGATGCAGGATCACGAATGGCAAAACGGCGAATACACGATCAGCACCGAGCGCGAGCGGCTGCAA
The DNA here is from genome assembly GCA_025463125.1 of Acidobacteriota bacterium. Classification (GTDB taxonomy): domain Bacteria; phylum Acidobacteriota; class Blastocatellia; order Pyrinomonadales; family Pyrinomonadaceae; genus SXVE01. The sequence continues at coordinate 59,708 of JAOAPX010000073.1, forward strand.
ATCGATGTTATTTTTAAATATTTAACCGGGGAATCTTACTGGGCGCGCGAGCGTTCCTACGAACAAACAGTAACGGCGATAAAAAATTCCTTGCCTTTTGGCGTGTATAAAGGCGAAAATTTAATCGGGTTTGCGCGCGTCGTTACCGATTACGCGACTTTCGCTTATCTCGGCGACGTTTTTATTTTAGAAGCGCATCGAGGAAAAGGCTTGAGCAAATGGCTGATGGAAACGATCGTCAATCATCCAGAGCTGCAAGGCTTGAGGCGCTGGGTTTTAGCGACCAGAGACGCGCACGGGCTTTACGAAAAATACGAATTTTCCGCTTTGAGATTTCCCGAACGGTGGATGGAGAAAACCGCTCCGAACGCGTATTAAAAAGCGAAAATTAAAAAATAATACACCGGTTACTAATCTTTTCTAATATAATAATTTAATAATCAACAGTTCTCCGTTTTTTCGAGTTTTCAGTTTTCAAAGGGGCAGAAAACGAAATGTACACGATTAAATTTGGAAATTGGACTTTCGGCATTGGAAGCAATATGAACAACGGACACAAAAGCAAACGACCGCTGGCGCTTATCATTCTGGACGGGTGGGGAATTTCGCCGCATAAAGAAGGCAATGCGATAGCTTTGGCGCACACGCCTTATTACGATGAAATCTGCGCGAAATATCCGCGAACGAATTTGTCGGCAGCCGGTTTGCGCGTCGGTTTAACGCCGGATTCGGCGGGAAACCCGGAAGTCGGGCATTTGAATCTCGGCGCGGGACGCATCGTTCAAACCGATGTTTCGCGCATCTCCGAAGCCTTAAGGTCCGGCGATTTTTTTGAAAATCAAGCGTTGAAAAAAGCGTTTGCCAAAGCCGCCGCGAATAATTCTTCGGTTCATTTAATCGGCTTGTTAAGCGACGGCGACGCGCATTCGAAACCGGAAAACCTGTTCGCGCTTTTGCGTATGGCAAAGGCGGAAGGTTTAAGAGACGTTTTCGTTCACCCGATTTTAGACGGGCGCGACGTTTCGCCGCGAACCGCCGATATTTACGCCGAAGCTCTGGAAATCAAAATGGCTGACATCGGCGTCGGGCAGATCGCGACGCTTTGCGGGCGATATTACGCGATGGATTCAAACCAGAACTGGGAACGCACGGCGCGGGCTTACACGATGCTCGTACACGCCGAAGGCGAGCGCGCTTTCGATGCCGTAACGGCGATTCGCAGCTCGTTTCTGCGCGGCATCGCCGATGAATTTATCGCGCCGATCGTGCTCGAAAAAGAACCGGGCAAACCGGTCGCGACGATAAAAAACGGCGACGTCGTGATTTATTTCAATCATCGCGCCGACGGAATGCGGCAAATCGTCAAATCGCTTTCCATTCCCGATTCAAACGATTTTGCTGTTTCCGGCAAACCGCGTATCGAAACGGTTTGCCTGATCGAATACGACCGCGGCTATAATCTTCCGGTCGCGTTTCTGCCCGAATCGGAAAACAATGTGCTGGCGCAGGTTTTCGCCGAATACGGCGTTTTGAATTGCCGTCTGACCGAAAGCGAGCGATACCCGCATCTAACTTACTTTTTCAACGGCGGCGTGGAAAACGAAAATTTGTGCGAGCAGCGCGTTCTGGTTCAATCACCGAAAAACGCCGCTTACGAATTGCAGCCCGAAATGAGCAGTTTCAAGGTGACGGACAAGTTTCTGCGCAGTCTCGAAGCGGGCGAAAATGACGTTTTTATAATGAATCTGCCCGCGTCCGATCTGGTCGCGCAAACCGGGAACCTGGAAAAAACCATCGAATCGGTTCAGTTTGTCGATACGTGTCTCGGGGGGATTTTAGAAAAGATTCGCGAGATGAAAGGCGTCGCGATGATCACTTCGTCGCACGGCGGCTGCGAAGAAATGGCTGACCTTCTGACCGGCGAGCCGAATTCGCAGCCGACGGCTAATCCGGTTCCGTTTCATTTTATCGACGAGCAGGCAAACGGGCTGCTGCTTCGAGACAACGGGGCGCTCGAAGACGTTGCGCCGACGATACTCGGAATTTTAGGCATCGAAAAGCCCGCTGAAATGACGGGCAGAGATTTGCGTTTGAATAATTAAATTTGAATATTGCATAATAAACTTAATGTTGTTTTACTCCGGAATTGTTAATCGTTTCTCCCTGTTTTTTCTTTTAATATTGATTTTTACGGGTTGTTCTTCCGATCAGCCGTCGGCGAATATGCAGAATGCGGCGGCTGTGCTGCCCGACGCCGACGAATCTTCGTTTGAGGTTCCCGAGTCGAATATTAATCTCGCCAATCCGCTCGTCATTTCCAATAAACCGGAAGACGTGGCGACGTGTGAAAAGATAAACCGAACCATCGAAGAAAGCCCGTACGCCAATTCGCGCTGGGGCGTTTTCGCCGTCAGTTTAACCGACGGTCGCGTCGTTTGCTCGCTCGACGGTCGAAAGCTTTTCAATCCCGCTTCGATTCAAAAAACCTTGACGGCAATCGTCGCGCTCGATAAATTGGGCGCCGATTATCGCTGGAAAACTTCCGTCTATGTTAAAAATCAAATCGAAGCCGACGGAACCTTAAACGGCGATTTGACGCTGTACGGCGAAGGCGCTCCGGATTTCGGCGCGGCGCAGCTGGAAAATCTCGCTTCGCAATTGTATGACAAAGGCTTGCGGCGCGTAACCGGAAACGTCGTCGGCGACGACAGTTATTTTCGCGGCGACGCGATCGGCGACGGCTGGACGTGGAACGAGCTGCAATGGTATTACGGCGCGGAAGCATCGGCGCTTTCTTTTAACGATAACCAGGCTTTTATTAATGTCGAAAACGGCGCGGGGCGCGCGACGACCGATTATCTACAGGTGACGGTCGGAAATCCGACGCCGATTTCGAGCGCCGGTAATAAAGAAGACAATTACGAAGCGGGCGGCATAAAGCGCGGGCTCGACGACAATAATTTTTACGTTTGGGGCAATGTGAAAAGCTTCGGCGCGCGCGTTTCGGTTCATAACCCGGCGGGACTCGTTGCGAAAAACCTTAAAGAAGCGCTGGAGAAAAAGGGAATTGCGATCGGCGGGCAAGCCGTTTCGCGCGATTGGAAATCCGCCGATGCGCTCGACCCGGCAAGCCAGCAGATGCTTGCTTCGGTTGAGAGCGAGCCGCTCGTCGAAGTCGTCAAAAAGATGAATAAACATTCGGTCAATCTTTACGCCGAACTGCTTTTGCGAACCATCGGCAAGCGTTTCAGCGATTCGGTTCCGACCAACATACAGCTGCCGCAAAACGTGCGCGGCGACGACATCGCGGGCGCGGCGGTTATGAAAAAATGGCTTTTGGAACACAAGATCGCCGCCGATGAAGTGCAGATTTCCGACGGCTCCGGTTTGTCGCGACTCGATTTCGTCACGCCCGAAGCTTTCGCCAAAGCTTTTATCGCCGTGGCGCAAAGCCCGTATTCAAAAGCTTTCGCCGATTCGCTGCCGATCGCCGCGACCGATGGAACCATGGGCGGGCGTTTAGGCAGGTTGAAAGGAAAAGTTATCGCCAAAACCGGCACGATCACGTATGTTAATTCGCTCGCCGGTTACGCGGCGACGGGCAGCGGCGAGGTGCTCGCTTTTGCCGTTATCAGCAATAACAACACGCGCAAAAACGGCGTGACGAACGTGATCGACAAAGTCGTGACGATTCTCGCGGGCGCGGACGAAAAGCAAAAAGGCGAAAACGGGCAAACGGAAAGTAGCGAGCCGAAACCTTCAAACACTTCAAACTCGAATCAGCCGAACGGTTTTTACGAGCAGAATCTTAGAAAGTGAAAAGTGAAAAGTGAAAAGTGAAAAGCGATAAGTGAAAAGTGAAAAGTGAAAAGTGAAAAGTGAAAAGTGAAAAGTGAAAAACGAAAAATAATAACCGGCAAGCAGGGAATTTGAACGTTTTTATCTGCTTTTTGAATGCTTTTTACCGCTCGTTTATCTCACAAAAAAACCGAGGAAAAGAAACAGCCAGAACAAAATCATCAGAAAGAGCGGCGCAACCATTGCCAGAAGGCATCCGGCGTTTGCTACTGATTCCTGATTCCACCGGTAAGTCTCAGAGCAGTTCGGGCAGAATTGCTTTTCCGCCAGAAACGGTCGCTTGCAGGTTTTGCAAATCTTTAACCTCACGGAAAAAGAATAGCAAAATTACGGCGATAATTTAACACCGGAAAAGCAGCCGGGCGGTCGGCATTTGCGGCGCGGGTAAATGACTTTTCGCGCCGTTCGTGCTAATCTTTTTTCCCTTTTCAAATCTTATTTATAAACAAGGAATACGCAGGCATTTATGGTTGAAGAATTTGCGTTCGACAATACGGAAGAGCGCCGTAAAATCAGGCAGAACGGCGAAGTCGGCTGGATAGAAGTCATCGTCGGCTCGATGTTTTCGGGAAAAAGCGAAGAATTGATCCGGCGGCTTCGGCGCGCTCAGATCGCGCGGCAGAAAGTGCAGGTTTTCAAACCGAAAATCGACAATCGTTATTCGATCGAGCAGATCGCTTCGCACTCGGGCATGACGCATCTTTCAAAACCCGTGATGACCGCCGCCGAACTGATGGCGCAGATCGAGCCGGAAACGCAGGTCGTCGGCATTGACGAAGGACAGTTTTTCGATATGGAAATCGTCAACGCCGTCAACGAGCTTGCGAGAAGCGGCAAGCGCGTCATCATCGCCGGACTCGATCAGGATTACACCGGAAAACCGTTCGAGCCGATGCCGCAGCTTTTGTCGGTCGCCGAATTTATCACGAAAACACACGCCATCTGCGTAAAATGCGGCAACACGGCGAATTACTCGCAGCGCACGTCCGATTCGACCGTTCGCGTCGAAGTCGGCGCAAACGATAAATACGAAGCGCGATGCCGCAAGTGTTTCGTTCCGCACTCGGACGCGCCGACTATTCACGAATAATTGCGGCGGCTCGATTTTTTTCGCAAAGAGCGAGGTCTCGGAAATTACATTTTGTTTGAGCGAGTTTTTCTTCGTAATGCATTTATCTCAATTTATTCCAGCCGTTTTATAACATTATCAAGATCGCCTGCGACGAGATTAAAAACGATCTTGTTGTCGGGAAACAGCGGTTGCATCCAATTCCTCAGTTCGCCATAAAATTCTGCGGTTTGCGAATCGCTTGAAATTGATTTATCGAACGAGAAAGAAAACTCATACGTGTCGTCAACCTTTTTCGCGTAAATAAACTTTTGCGTTTCGTCGTCAAAGTAACGGGCTTTACTAAAACTCTCGGCAATCGCGTCGATTTCGCTTTCCGTTAAATTGCTTTTATCGAAAGTGATTTCGTGCCGCATCGACCCGTAACTTTTAGTCGCTATATTTGCCGAAGCGCGGATTTCAATCAAAAGCGTTACGCCGATCAAAGGGATGATTGTAATTATCATTCCGAGGAAAGTTACGCCCAAAGTTTTCCACCAACTATGAATCCGCCCGCCCGCGCGAAGAAAAGTTTTAATCTTTTCTCCCTGATAAATCTGCATTAAAAGAAATGCAATTCCCGTGTAAACCAGCGTGAACAAAAAGTTCGGCACACGTTCGGCGTATGGCGCGAAAAACGCAATGCCGAAAATAAAAACCGTCGCAACAAGCGTCACAGCCCATGTCTTTAGCACCTTTGAATTTTCGCCGAGCGCCTTAAAGTTTCGAGCGATCATATAACCGGCAACCAACGGACCGCCGAGAAAAGTGCCGACCCAAACTTCTTTATCCTTATAAATTTTTTCTACCGGAATTTGATTATCAAGAGCCGCTTCGTATTCCATAAACTAAACCG
>JAOAPX010000074.1 GCA_025463125.1 Acidobacteriota bacterium
TCGACATTTTCTAAAAATGACGCCAGCGCCGGTTTTTCACCCGTTCCGTCTTCTAAACTCGCGGCGCAGATCATTCCCTGCGATTCGAGCCCGCGCATTTTGCGAGGTTTTAAGTTGGCGACGACGACTACTTTGCGACCGACGAGCGTTTCCGGTTCGTAATATTCGGCTAAACCGGCTAAGATTTGTCGCGGTTTTTCTTCGCCTAAATCTATTTCGAAACGAAGCAGCTTGTCGGCTTTCGGGATGCGCTCGGCGACCTTGATTTCGCCGACGCGAAGCTCGACTTTCAGAAAATCGTCGATTGTAATGAATTGCTCTTCGTTGTTTTGAGCCTGCTCTTCGGTTGGCGGCTGCGGCGACGCTGCCGTCGTTTGATTTTCGGTTGTTTGTTTTTCGGTTGTTTGTTTTTCTGTTTTTTCGGCAGGCTGCTCGCCCGCTCCTGTCTGTTCGCTAATTTCACTCATAACTTTATTTTTATCTATGCGCGGAAAGACGGCTTGCGTTTCGCCGATTTTTGTTCCCGCCTGCAATTCTCCCCATTTTAAATTTTCCGGATTAAACGTCGAAACGTCTCCGCTTAGCCCGATCTGCGAATAAATTTTCGGCATCGCTTCCGGCATCAACGGGTAAAGCAGAACGCAAAGCCAGCGCAGCGTTTCGGTTGCGCGGTATAAAACGGCGTTCAGCGTTTCGGCTTGATTTTCATCTTTGACAAGTTCCCAGGGCTTTGCGTCGGAAATCATCTTATCTATTCTGGCGATCACCGTCCAGACGGTTTCGAGCGCCTGGCTGAATTCGAAATTGTCGAATCTCCTGATAAATTCGTCGCGCGCGTGTTCGAGAACCGAAACGAGCTCCTGCTCGTCCGGACTGATCCCGGCGCGTTTCGCGTTCAAATAATTCGGTTCGCTGATTTTCGCTTCCGGGATTTCCCCGCCGCGATATTTCGTTATCATCGAAAGCGTGCGGCTCGACAAATTGCCCAGACCGCTCGCCAGATCGGCATTTGCCCGCTCGATCAGATTTTCGTAACTGAATTTTCCGTCCTGCCCGAAAACCATTTCGCGCAAAACGAAATAACGAATCGAGTCGACGGAAAAATGTTTTTGCAGCACGTCTATTTCAATCACGTTTCCGACGGTTTTGCCCATTTTTCGCCCGTCCGCGTCGAGCCACATTCCGTGCGCGTAGACGGTTTGCGGCAGATTCAGATTCGCCGCGAGCAGAAAAGACCACCAGTAAACCGTGTGAAAACGCAAAATATCTTTGCCGACCAGATGCGTCACGTCGCTCCAGTATTTTTCGAAGCCGACGCCGGCTTTTTCAGCATTGCCGTAACCGATTGCCGTCGCGTAATTCGAAAGCGCGTCGAGCCAGACGTACATCACGTGGTTTTCATCGCCCGGAACCGGAACGCCCCAGGCGACCGATTTTTTTTCGCGCGAAATCGATAAATCCTGCAAGCCGCTTTTTATAAATGAAACGACTTCGTTGCGCCTGGCTTCGGGTCGAATGCGGTTCGGGTCTTTTTCGATAATCTTTAAAAGAGTTTCATCGTAATCTGAAAGGCGGAAAAAATAGCTTTCTTCGGAAACCTTATCGAGCGGTCGTTCGTGAATCTTGCAAAGCGGGACGTCGGAATCTTCCTTTGTGTAATATTCATCTTCGCTTTTGAATTCGGCGCACGGAGCGCAAAACCAGCCTTCGTAAAAACCTTTATAAATCGTTTCGTTGCCTTTCGGAGTTTTGTTTTTCGCGATTTCCTGCCAGAGCTTCTGCACGCCTTCATAATGAAACGGCTCGGTGGTGCGCATAAAAATATCGTAGCCGCCGTGCGTCGTATCAAGGCGAAAATCGGCGAACATTCTTTTCAGCTCGCCCGAAATATAATCGACCTGCTGCTTGGGCGTGCGATTATTTTTATCGGCGGCGCGCTGAATGTTTATGCCGTGCTCGTCTGTCCCGGTCAGAAAATACGTGTCGAAACCGCGCTGTTTTTTATAGCGATTAATGGTATCGGCAACGATCGTCGTGTAGAGATGTCCGAGATGAGGCAGGCTGTTGGCATAATAAATCGGCGTTGTAATGTAAAAGGTTTTCATAAATCAGACATTTAAAACCACAGATTAACACAGAAGATGAACCCTGATTAAATAATACATAAAATCCGTGTTTATCCGCGTCCGTCTGTGGTTATTTTTTACTGTAACTTTTCCCGGGATTTTTATTTACTTTCTGTCCGGCTGCGCCCGCGCAAATTCGTCGGACGGTTTATATGCAGGCAGCTTCGGCGCGTTTGACGCTTTCAAACCGATCGCCAACGAAATGTCGAGCATTTGCGTCATCCCGTCAAAACGCCATTCGTCGCGAAACTCGTCGGACGGCTGGTGATAATGCTTCTGATTGAACTCGGAAAATAATTTTTCACTGAAATCTTTCGTTTTGCCGACGTATTCGTCGCCGTTCCGTATGCTCAGAGCCGGTACGCCCATTTTCGCGAACGGAAAATGATCCGAGCGGAAAAACGAGCCCTGCTCGGGGTGAGCGTCGGGCACATAAGTCATATTTCTTTCTTTGAGCACATCGTTGACAAACGGTTCGAGGCTCGAACGCTCGGATCCGAGAGCGCCGTAATTGGTCGTCAAGCCGTAAAAATTGCCGCCGTCGATATTAATGTTCGCCGCCGTTTTCGTTAACGGAAAGACGGGTTTTTCGGCATACCATTCAGCGCCCAAAAGCCCCTGTTCTTCGGCGGTCGTAAATAAAAACACCTGCGAGCGTTTCGGCTGTTCCCGCGCGGGCAGTTTCGTAAACGCTTCAGCAAGCGCGAGAACCTGCGCGATGCCGGAGGCGTTATCCAGCGCGCCGTTGTAAATCGAATCGCCTTTTTCGTTCGGCGCGCCGACGCCTAAATGATCCCAGTGCGCCGTGTAAACAACGTATTCGTCTTTCAAATTCGAATCGCTTCCCTGCCAGACGCCGACGACGTTATTAGAATCAAGCCGTTTAAGCTCGCTGCCAATGTCGATTTTCGCCGTCAAACCTAATTTAACCGGCTGAAAGTTTCTGGATTTCGCGGCTTCGCGCAGCTGATCGAGATTTTTTCCGGCTTGCGCGAAAACTTTCCGCGCCGTGTCCTCGGTCATCCACGAACGCATCTGCAAAAACGGCGTTTTGCTTTCCGGCGTTTGCGCGATATCGAAACGCCAGCTGCCGTTTGAAGTGCGCACGACGTTCCAGCCGTAACCGGCGCTTTCGGTCGTGTGAATCAAAATCACGCCCGCCGCGCCTTTTCGCGCCGCTTCTTCGAATTTATAAGTCCAGCGCCCGTAATAAGTCAGAGCCTTTGCCCCGAAAAGATTCGGTTCCGCGGCGGTCGCGGGCGGATCGTTGACCATCATTACTAAGATCTTGCCACGGTAATCAGCCGCGTCGCCCTTGTAATCGTTCCATTTCTGTTCGGGCGCATCGATCCCGTAACCGACGTAAACGAGCTCGGCGTTTAAATTGACGTTTTCTTTTTGCGCTCCGGTAAAAGCGACGAATTCATCGGCAAATTTGTATGAAGCGCTTGTATTGTTGCCGGAAATATTCAAGGTCGTGTTCGGATTCGCTTTGACGGCGACCAGCGAAACGGGCTGAAAGTACGAACCGTTGTTTCCGGGTTTAACGCCGATCATTTCGAGTTGATTGGCGATGTATTTCGCCGCCAGCTCGCCGCCTCGCGAACCGGGCGCGCGTCCTTCGAAACCGTCGTCGGACAAAAATTTAACGGTTGATTTCAGTTTTTCCTCGCTGAAAAGCGAAGTGTATTTTCCGCTCGTTTGCGCGTAATTCAGCGTTGAAGAAAAAAGCGTCAGCAGCAAAATTGAAAATAATTTTTTATTCATTAATTTGTCCTCAATCCTTTTTCGATTCTTGATTCATCACCCCTTGATTAAACTCATCGCTTCGGCGCGGGTTCGCGCATCCGAGCGAAATCCGCCCAAAACGCTGGAAGTTATGGTTTTGGCGCCCGGTTTTTTCACTCCGCGCAGAGTCATACAGGTATGTTCGGCTTCCATTACGACCATCACGCCGAGCGGCTGGAGCTCATCGAAAAGAGTCTGCGCGATCTGCTGCGTCAGGCGTTCCTGAACCTGCAGCCGGCGAGCGAAAATTTCGGCGATCCGCGCGAGTTTGGAAAGTCCTACGATGCGCCCGCCTTTCGGAATGTATGCGATGTGGACTTTTCCGACAAACGGCGCCAGATGATGCTCGCACACCGAAGCGATCGAAATATCCTTGACGATCACCATTTCGTCGTGCGAATCGCCCGGCAGCGGAACGATGTGTTCAGCCGCGTTTTCCCACATTCCTTCGGTCAGTTCGGCGTAAAAGTCAGCTACGCGTTCCGGAGTTTTCAGCAAACCTTCTCTTTCCGGGTCTTCGCCCATTCCTTCGAGCATCAAACGAACGCCCCGCGCGATTTTCTCTAAATCGACCTTTTTATCTTGTTGTGTAACCAATTTATTTTCCTTCTTTAAATTCCTGATTTTTCAATTATAATTTTTTCTATTTCTCTGAGCGGAATGTTAAATTTTATCGCAATTTCACGCAATTGGTCATATTCGGGTTTCGCATTAACCGTTTTTCCGTCGTATTTAGCGATTTTAACATCAATCTCGCCGAATTCGGTTTCAACTTTAATAATTTCACGCTCGAGGCAGCTTCTTTCAATTTTCGTAACGCGAACGCCGAGCGTGGAAGTTTCTTTATAAAGCATTTCGGTCAAAGCAGCTTTTTCGTCTTCGCCGCACAAAATCGAAATCATTGTTGCGGGTCGGTTTTTCTTCATCTGAATCGGCGTAAACCAGCAATCGAAAGCGCCGAATTCAAACGCGCGCTCCATCACGAAGCCCAGAATCTGCGGCGACAAATCGTCGATATTCGTTTCGAGCAAAGTTAAAAACTGAGCCGCGGTTTTTGAACTTTGCTCGCCTTTTAAACTCTGCTCGCTTTTTAATTCGTGTTCCCGCGTGTTTATCTGCGGATTATTTTCTTTGCTCGAATTTGTTTTCGCCTCGGCGGTTTCGCCGACGATTAGACGCAAAACGTTCGGAAAATCTTTATATTCGCGAGTTCCCGCGCCGTACGCGGTTTTTTCGACGATCATTTCGGGAATCGTTCCGAACTGCTCGCAAACGGTCGCGATGATCGCCGCGCCGGTCGGCGTGATCAATTCGCCTTCGATTTCGGTCGAATAAATCGGTGCGCCCTGCAAAAGCTCGGCGACCGCCGGCGGCGGAACCGGAAATGTTCCGTGAGCCATTTTCGCGAATCCGCTGCCGACGTGAATTTTCGAACAGGCGAATTTTTCGATTCCGAGCATTTCAAAACCGATGCATGCGCCGACGACATCGATAATCGCGTCCATCGCGCCGACTTCGTGAAAGTGAACTTTTTTCACGTCGATTCCGTGAATTTTCGCTTCTGCTTCGGCAAGTTTCGTAAAAATCTCGATCGCGCGTTTTTTGATCGAATCCGACAAATCCGAATCGTTTATTATTTTTTCGATCGTGTGCAGATGCCTGTGCGCGTGTTCGTGCGGAACTTTGACATCGGCGTGAACGGCTGAAATTCCCGATTTATCTACGGTTTTCACTTCAACGGCGAAATCGGAAATATTTAATAATTTTATACGTTCGATTAATTCGTTTTCATTAACGCCGAGCGCGATAAGCGCGCCGAGAATCATATTCCCGCTCGCGCCGGCAAAACAATCAAAATAAAGTGTTTTCATCAGTAAAAGTCTAAATTTCAAACAGGCAAAGGTCAAAGCGCCGGTTTCGTTCTTTGGCGATTCATTGTTATACTTTGATTTTTTATGAATCTAAGCCAGTTACAACATTCTTTACGAGAAAAGGTTATTGAAACCGCCAACGCCAGTTTCGGCATCGAGCTCGAACAAATCGCCGCCGAAGTTCCGCCGAAAACCGAGCTCGGCGATTTGGCTTTCCCCGTCGCTTTCGAACTCGCCAAGCGCATAAAACAAGCTACCGGCGAAAAGAAAAATCCGCGCGAAATTGCCGAAAACTTAAAATCGGCGCTCGAATCTTTCGACTTCATCGAAAAAGTCGAAGTCGCCGGCGCCGGTTATTTAAATGTTTTTTACAATCGCGCGAGCTTTTTATCCGGCGTTCCAAACGCCGAGCCTTTGCCGAAACTCAAGCTTTCCCGCGATGAAAATTCCGTAAAAGTCTGCGTCGAGCACACTTCCGTTAACCCGAACAAAGCGGCGCATATCGGTCATATCCGCAATTCGATTATGGGCGACACGTTCATGCGGATTTTGCGGGCGAACGGTCAGCGCGTCGAAACGCAGAATTACATCGATAATACGGGCGTTCAGGTCGCTGACGTTGTAATCGGTTTTATTTACGTTGAAAAATTGACGCTCGCCGAAATCGTCGAACTCGATAAAAAGCTGCTCGCCGAAAACAAAACTTTTGATTATTACTGCTGGGATTTGTACGCGAAAGTCGGGCAGGAATACCAGCGCGACGAGGAATTAAAAGCGAAACGCGCCGAAGTTCTTCATTTGGTAGAAGAAGGCGGAAACGAAACGTCCGAGCTCGCCGATTACGTCGTTCTGCGCAACGTGCAGAGCATTATCGCGACGATGGAGCGTCTTTCGATTCGCTACGATTTGCTGCCGCGCGAATCCGACATCCTGCATCTTCATTTCTGGAAAAAAGCTTTTGAAAAAATGAAAGAGATCGGCGTGATTCATCTCGAAAAGGAAGGCAAAAACGCAGGCTGCTGGGTGATGCCGGTCGATTCGCACACGGGCAGCGACGAGCACGAAGCAGATAAGATTCTCGTTCGCTCAAACGGAACCGTGACATATACGGGCAAAGACATCGCTTATCAAATGTGGAAGCTCGGGCTGCTCGGTCTCGATTTTTATTACGAGCTTTTTCATACTTACGGCGACGGCAAAGAAGTTTGGGCGACAACCAGCGAAAAGCCCGAAAAAGCCGCGCGCAATCCGGCTTTCGGCAGCGGCGAAAAAGTCTACAACGTGATCGATTCGCGCCAGTCTTACCCGCAGGAAGTCGTCAAAAAAGGCGTTTCGTTGATCGCGCCGGAACGAGGCGAACAAGCGAGCGTTCATTTAAGCTATGAAATGGTTGCGCTTTCGCCTGCCGCGGCTGAAGAATTGGGTTTCGAGCTGACCGAAGAAGACCGCAAACGACCGTTTATCGAAATGAGCGGGCGCAAAGGTTTGGGAGTTAAAGCCGACGATTTGATTACGCGTCTCGAAGCGAACGCCCTTGAAGAAGTCAAAAAACGTCACGCCGATTTGCCGGAAGAAGAGCAAATAAAAACCGCTCACATAATCGCCGTCGGGGCTCTGCGTTATTTTCTCTTAAAATTTACGCGCAACACGATTATCGTTTTCGACTTCAAAGAAGCGCTTTCTTTTGAAGGCGAAACCGGCATTTTTTGCCAGTATTCGGCGGTTCGCGCAAATTCAATTTTCAGGAAACTTCAGGAAACCGATTTGCAAACGGCGACGAAAACGGTTTTAGACGAAACGGAAAAAGTTGCAGGAGTTTTCAATTCGGAAATCGGCAACGAAATCTGGTCGCTTTTAACGCTTGCATCAAGGCTCGAAGAAACCGTCGCCCAAGCCGCGACGGCAAACGAACCGGCGATCTTAGCGAAATACGCGTTTAATTTGTCGAAAGCGTTTAATTTGTTTTATCACAATCATCGTATTGTCGCCGAAGAAAACGCGGTCAAACGCGCCGTTTTAATTATCATCGCCGATGCGGCGCGCCGCGCCTTAACATCGGCTTTAAACACAATGGGAATCGAAGTTCCGGAAAGAATGTGAGAAAAAGATGTCGGATGTCAGTATCGGAAACAAAAACCGGTTTTCACTAGTATCTAACATCTGACATCCGACATCTTCGAAAATTTCAGCAAGAAAAAAAATATATGTTAATTGTAATGAAAGCCGATGCGGTGCAGGAAGATATCGACCGCGTTTTGGAAGTAATAGAAAAACTCGGATTCCGACCGCACGCAATGCCGGGCGCGAGCCGAACGGCAATCGGGATTACGGGCAATAACGGCTCGGTCGATCCGGCGCATTTTGAAAATCTTTCGGGCGTAGCCGAAGCGATTCGCGTGACAAAGCCTTATAAGCTTATTTCAAAGGACTTGCGCCCGGAAAAATCCGTTATAAAAATCGGAAATTCTTCGATCGGCGGCGACGAACTGGCAATCATCGCCGGTCCGTGCGCCATCGAAACGCAGGAACAGGTTTTTAAGGTCGCCGAAGCGGTGGCAAAAAGCGGCGCGAAATTCTTTCGCGGCGGCGCGTTCAAACCGCGCACATCGCCTTACGCTTTTCAGGGCAAAGGCGAAGACGGTTTGAAAATTATGGCTGAAGTTCGCGAACGATACGGCTTGAACATCGTGACCGAAGCGATGGACGAGCGCGGCGTCGATCTCGTCGAAAAATACGGCGACTGCATCCAGATCGGCGCGCGCAATATGCAGAACTTTTCGCTTTTAAAATACGTCGGGCAAACGCGCAAACCGGTTTTGTTAAAACGCGGGCTTTCGGCAACGCTCGATGAATTTCTGCTCGCCGCCGAATATATTATGGCGGAGGGAAATTACGATGTGATTTTATGCGAGCGCGGCATCAGAACCTTCGCCGATCACGCGCGCAACACGATGGATTTATCGATCGTCCCGGCGGTTAATCGCCTGACGCATCTGCCGATTATCATCGATCCTTCGCACGGAACCGGAAGAAATTATATGGTCAACCCGCTCGCTCGCGCAGGCGTCGCGGTCGGAGCCGACGGCTTGATTATCGAAGTGCATCCGTGCCCGGAAGAAGCTCTGTGCGACGGCGCGCAGGCTTTAACGCTCGATCAATACGCGGAACTTTACGCGCAGGTCAACGCGATTCACGAAATTTTGGCGAAAGAAGAAATGAGTATCGCCGTTTCTTAAATCGGTAAAATTTCCCTTTAACGGTTAAATAAAAAATCCGCGCTCATTCCCGAAATGAGCGCGGATTCGTTTTTCGTTTTGCCTATTGCCTATTTTGCCAAACGAAGTTTGAAAAAACCGTAAAACTGTAGATAGCAGCTCAGCATAGTCGTGACGATTAAAAGTGTCATCGGCAGGAAACGAAATGTTTCCGGCAGCACGACGCCCAGAGTTTGCTTGAACATATAGCCAGCCAGAACCGCGAAAATAACAATAAAGGTTCTGCCTAAAAGCCAGTTGCCGAACGGCTCTCTGTTGTTGGCTATTAAAACATACGGCAAGATTAACAACATCAGAAGCGTCGTTAATAATAAAACCGTATCGAGTGTAAACGCCCCAAAGTTTTGCCCGAATTCGACCGCTAAAAAGAACAGCACAAAAGTCGTATCGACTACAAATCCTTTGTCACAATTCGTTTCCGCCTCTATTGATTCAACGCGCGCAAATGGCTTCATATATTTTCATTTGTATGGAATTCAAACACTAAAAATCATGCCTCAGCTTCCAGCAATTTTAATGCCTGAATTATTTTCCCGAGTTGCTGAACTGCGAATAAGCCACGCGGAAAAGCTCTGACAGGGCTTTTGCCGTTTCGGGCGATAAATTTTTATCCGCGCGCAGATGCGCTTCGACAATTTCAGGCGTCGCTTCGTGCGGGTAATAAACCACCGCTTCGACATCTTCCTGATTGCGGTTTTTCATCACGCGGTCAACCGGCATATCCAGCCAGTTTGTCAATCGCGCGATGTTGTCAGCATCGGGTTTTCCGGTTCCGTTCTCGATTCTGGAAAGCGTCGAAGCCGACACGTTTGTTACGTCCGCGACATCGCGAAGACTTAATTTCAATTCTTCGCGACGACGCTTGATTGCTCTTCCGAGTTCGATTGTGTTTATAAGAGTTTCGTTTTTGTAAGCCATAATTTCCTCATCTCCACGTTTAACTTTTTAAGTGCCGTAGATGCACCGTCCATGTCACGCATAAAACATAACATAGTGATTTTTTAAATGCAACACCGCGTTTCACACTTGCAACAAATAAAATTGTTTGATACACTGTTTCATAGATGAAACGAGGGCGTTTTATTCTTTACTTAAACTAAGGAGTATCGACAGTTCGAGTAAGTTCCAAGGAGAAGATAATGGCAGTAGCGGTAGCAGATAAAAATACAACGGAAAAACGCGAGAAAAGAGCTAAATCGATCGCGGCGATGGGACTTGTCAATCGCGAAGGCGACAAGTTCACGGTTTCGACGCCGAGTCTTCGCGGTCGTCAATCGGTTTACGATGTCTGGCGAGATGAAAACGGGAAAATTCGTTGTAATTGTTTAGAGTACGAAGAAGCGTCTGTTACGGATCCGGGATTTCGTTGCGAACACATTTTAGCGGTGAAATACGCTCTTGTGTCGAAGAATACCGAATCGGTCACGAAACAGCCGCCTGTAAATAACGACTTTACGGCGAAAGCGGAAGTTAATTCACAGGCAGTTTCAACAGACAAAAGCACAACTGAGTCACGCGAGTCCACGCGCGGCGAACAGAAGACTGAACGAGTCGCGGCGGATGTTTCAGCAAAAGGACAGGCTGAAGCAAACGAAGCCGAAACTCTTCAACTTGCAGATACACAAGGAGACAAAAAAGTGAAACAAGAAATTTATAAACAAGTTTCGCCGGAAGCGGCGGAAGCGGCGACAACAGAAACTGCTGTTGAAACAATCGAGGTTGCGAATAACGTCTTGAATTTTACGACAACATTAAAAGAATTACGCAAGAATGTCGATCCGAACCTGATCAAGCAGCGCGAAGGCTGGCGCGACCGCAACGGAAATACGCATTACGTCGATTACGTCGAATGGCACACGGTTGCGGACATTTTGGATGAAACCGCGCCGAACTGGTCGCATACGATTCGCGACATCAAACAAATCGGCGATATCTTCACCGTCACGGTCGCAATCATGATCGACGGCATTACGCGCGAAGGCATCGGAACCGGCAGCGCCGAATCCGAACTCGGAATCAAGAAAGCCGAACACGATGCTCTGAAACGAGCCGCCGTAAAATTCGGTATCGCCCGCGATCTATACAAAAAGGAATCGGACGTTATCGAACGAGAAGGCGCGGTTCCGGCGCAAAATGACGGCGGCTTTCCGGCAAACCCGATTGCCCGGAGCTTGTCTGATTTAGTCACGGCGAAACAGCTCGGAATGATTCGCGCGATCGCCCGCGAAATGGGAATCGATGCCGACGAAGAATGCAATAATGTCGTGCAGTGCAAAACCGATGAGCTTTCCAAAAAAGCCGCTTCGACCTTTATTCAGCACTTGCAGGACATGCAAAAAGGACAACAGTCGAATTCGGCGCAGCCGATGCGCCGTGCCGGTTAATTAAGTTTCCTCACCAAAAAGAGTTTTGAGTTGCGCAAACCGTCCTGCTTTCTCCACGGAGCCAGCAAATCTCACGCGCAACTCAAAACCGCTTTTCATACAAATAAAAAAGGTGAGCTACGAAACTCACCTTTTTTATTTCTTCTTTTATTTCTCGCGACTTCCTGAAA
Source organism: Acidobacteriota bacterium (assembly GCA_025463125.1). Taxonomy (GTDB): domain Bacteria; phylum Acidobacteriota; class Blastocatellia; order Pyrinomonadales; family Pyrinomonadaceae; genus SXVE01. Next base: position 11,615 of record JAOAPX010000074.1, read on the forward strand.
AGTTTAGCGGCATCGGAATCATCGGCGCGGTCAAAGAGCCGCTCATCGAATCGTTTTCGACATTCCCGCTGATTGTCAATTCAACGGATTGTCCTTGAATTTCCGATTTGGCGGTGGCTGAAAATTTATCGCCCTTAACCTTTCCGTCCTGTACGACGCCTTCGCCGAGCATTGATTCAAGTTTTCCCGAAACCGTTCCGTCAGATTGTTCTAAAACCAGGGAAACCGGGAAAGATTGCCCTTGAAAATCAACGGTTAAGCTCCATTTTCCGGCGACATTCGCCGTTTCTTTTGTTTCCGACTGCATATATTCCTCAATCTCCTTCGGGTTTCCGTCCGTATCGAAAATTTCGATTTTTGTCGCGTAGCTTTGCGCCTGCGGCAGAATCTCTTCGGCATCGCCGACGATTACAATAGCCATCCGGTCGGGATGAATATATTTTTTGGCGATGTTTTCAACATCCTCGATCGTAACGGCGCTTACGTTTTCGCGGTAAGTTTGCAGATAATCGTCGGGCAAATTATAAAGTTTTTGCGAGACGATCAGCGAAGTCAAACCTTCCTGCGTTTCTGCGCGGATCGGGAAAACGCCTGTCAGAAAGTTTTGCGCGTCCTGCAATTCCTGCTCGGAAACCTTTTCGTCTTTAATCCGGTCGAGCTCGTAAAAGAATTCGCGCAAGGAATCGCCCGTCACAGGCGTTCGCACTTCAGCCGTCGCTTCGAAATCTCCGGCTAAACGCTTCGTATCGATTCTGGTGTACGCGCCGTATGTATAGCCTTTTTCTTCGCGCAGATTCATAAAAACGCGCGAAGAAGCGCCTGCGCCCAGAACTTGATTCATGACGATAAACGAAAAATAATCCGGATTCGTTCGTTCGAAAGCCAGGCTTGAAATAACGATATTCGACTGCGCGGAGCCCGGTCGATCGACTATCGTTAAAGTTCTTTCACGGCGCTCGGGCAATTGCGGAAATTCAGCCTGTTGTTTATCGCCTTTTTGCCATTTACCGAAAAGGTCTTTGATTTCATTGATCAAAGTTTCGGTTTCCACATCGCCGACTATTATAAAAATCGCGTCGTTCGGAATGAAAATCTTTTTATGCTGATCGATTAACCGTTCACGTGAAAGCTTTTCAATATCAGAGGCTTTCGAAGAGATTGCCGCATAAGGATGCTCGCCGTACAAAATACGGGCGGTTTGTTCGTTTGCCAGGAACGAAGCCTGCGAACGCTGGTATTTTAAATTTTCAATCGTGTTTTGTTTATAAAGATCGAGTTCTTTCTCGGGAAAAGTCGGAGTAAAAACCATCTCCGACATCAAACGCAGAATATCCGAGTTGTAAAGCGAAAGACCGGAAGCGGCGACGATTGTAAAATCATCCGAAGCGCTCGCGGAGATGCTTGCGCCGAGCCGCTCGATTTCTTCGGCAAACCGGCGGCTTGTGTAGTTTTTGGTTCCTTCGCTCAGCATCGACGCCATCGCCGAAGTCAAACCGATCGCGTCCTGCGGGTCATTAATATCACCTGAATTAAAAGCCAAACGATAACTGACAAGCGGCAAACGTTTATTTTCAAAAATAACGATTTTCAAACCGTTGTCCAAAGTGGTTTCAAACGGTTTGCCGATATTAAAAGGAACGGGCGCAAGAGGTTCCGGCGCATTTTTACGAAATTCTTCTGACATAAAGTTTTGTTTTCAATGGTGAAGGATTAATGGTGAACGGCGAATTAACAAAAACATAATTTCTTCGTTAAACATTCACCATTAATCCTTCTTCTACCCTTTTCCGAATTCTACCCTTTTCCGACCGGAACGATGTCGAGCAAAGCTCGATTTTCAGTGTTCAGATATTCGGCGACAGCCGCTTGAATCTGCTGCGGAGTAATTTGCAGCAATTCATCGAGCTCGGAATTTACCAGCTCCGGGCTGCCGTCATAAAGCGCGAACTCGGCGATGTGCTGCGCTCGCGACATAGACGACTGGCGCATCCTGATAACATCGTTGAGCAATTGATTTTGTATTTTCTGCATTTCTTCGGCTCTCACGCCGTTTGTCGCCAAATCATTTATTTCGCTCATAATAACGTCGCGAATCTTGCTCAAATCCTTTTCGGGTTTCGGAATCGCTCCGATAAAAATGCTCGAAGGTCCGCGCCGTTCGTCCGTGAAACCGAAAAGCTGGACGACCGATTCCTCGCCTTTGACGAGTTTTTGATAAAGACGCGAGCTTTCGCCGTCGTACAGCAATTTTCCGGCTAAATAAAGCGCGTTAAATTCCGGCGAGCGGCGCGGCGGAATTTTCCAGCCGATCAAAAACGCCGGAAAAGGCGCGAGTTTATCTTCATAAACTTTGTAGGTTTCCGAAACTTCGCGCGGCTCGCTGACGTCGAGCGCAGGCGGAAGCGGCTGATTCGGTATCGATCCGAAATATTTTTCGACCAATTCCTTAACCGTTTCTTTTTCAAACGAACCGGAAATAACCAGAACGGCGTTGTTCGGGGCGTAATAAACGCGGAAAAATTCCTGAACGTCTTCGACCGTCGCGTCGTCCAAATCTTCCATCGAACCGATGGTCGAGTGCGAATTGGCGAAGTTTTTGTAAACCATCGAATTGATCAGATCGAAAATCTGCCCGTAAGGCTGGTTGTCGTAGCGCAGACGTTTTTCTTCTTTGACGGCGTCGCGCTGGTTATCGAGATTTTCCTGCGTTACGGCGAGCGTTCGCATACGGTCCGATTCCAGCCAGAGAGCCAGCGGCAATTGATTCGCGGGCAAACTTTCAAAATAATTCGTGCGCTCGGACGAAGTCGTTCCGTTCATCGTTCCGCCCGCTTTCATTATAAATTGAAAATGCTCGGCTTTTTTGACGTTTTCCGAGCCTTGAAACATCATATGCTCGAACAGATGCGCAAAGCCGGTGCGACCTTCGCGCTCGTTGCGCGAACCGACGTCGTAATAAACCGCAACGGCGACGACCGGAATCGCCGGATCGTGATTAAGCACGACGCGCAGACCGTTTCCCAGCGTAAATTGTTCGATTTCTAAAGGCGTTAATTTGAATTGTTCTGACATAAATCTTTTTAGTTTTCCTGCTATTACGTAGAAATATCAAACCATTTTGTCTTGAAAAATGCAACGGGTAATTCAGCCGCGTATTTTCTCAAATATTTTTTATGGATTAGATATTAGTTTGACGCGCCGGGTTTTCCTGATTTTCTTTGGCAATCGCGTAGAGCGCGGATTTAACCTGAAAAGGCGTTAAATCCGGGTAAGCTTCGAGAAGAAGCGCGATTATTCCCGCGATATGCGGGCAGGCAAAACTATTTCCCGTCAGGTTCCTGTAACCTTTGCCGAGCCATGGCGTTCGCACATTGACGCCCGGCGCGGTCAGCTCGATTATTTCGCCGTAATGAAAACCGAAATTATAAGGGTCGGTTTCCGCGCTTTTTATAACGGAAATTAAAGAAGAGGAAAAAACCGAGGGAAAACTCGGCTGAGGCAGATTGTTTGCGGCGGCAACGACGATGCAGCCCGCCTGGTATGCGCGGTCGAGCAAATCGTGAAGCGGCGCGAAAAATTGAGGCTTTGTCGTTCCGAGACTTAAATTAATGACGCGGTAACGCTTTTTTATCGAATACTCCAAGCCGGCAAGAAACGTCTGCCCGTCGCCGATTCCGCCCGCGCCTAAAACCTTTACGCTGTGCAGCTGCGCGTCTGGAGCGATTTTTGCGATAATGCCGGCGCAGGCTGTTCCGTGCCCTGCCGAATCGCCCGTTTCGGAAGGCTCGAAAACGATTCTTTTATTCTCCCGCTGCGCTTCGACCGATTCTTTGATCTTCCCGTGCAAATCCGGATGCTCGACGTCGATTCCGCTGTCGATGATCGCGACGCTGACGCCTTTGCCCGTCAGTTTCTTCCAGTTATCGTCGATCTGAAAGAGATTGGAAGAACCGGAATTTGATTCGGAAACGATTACGTCTGTCATAGCAAAAAACTAAAAACTTAAAAGACTCGTTTCCGTTTTCGTATCGGAAAAACGCAGTATGGATTCGAGTAATTCACGACACAATTGGCGTTCGCCGTCGCCTCGCGAAGATACTTCGCGCAGCAGAATCGCCAGATCCATCATTTCACGATGTTCAGCCGAATCACGAAGTGTTTCCAGCCAGCGGCGGACTTCCGTATAATCGGTTTCGTTTTTATTTTTGATAATTTTGTTATCAAGTTCCTGAAAAAGCTTTGTCGATCCGTAAGCGTGTACGAGCGTGGAAATCGCTTCGGCGAATAAAGCGGCGCTGTCCATTTCGGCTGGCGTAAACGGCTCGAAAGGCGGATCGCCGATGCGGTTGACGTATTCGAGAACGCCGATTATTTCATCGTTATAACGCAGCGGCGTGGCGAGAATCGTTTGCGTTGAATAACCCGTGGATTTATCAACTTCATCATAAAAGAACGATTCATCGCCGACGTTTGCGACCGCCATCGGCTGCCCGGATGAAAGCACGAAACCGGCAATTCCCTTTCCGGCAGGCACTTTTAGATTAAGAATTTTTCCGGCTACCTTCCCGATCGCCGAAAGAAAACGCAAATCGCCCTGATCGCCGTCGCGTATTAAAACCGATGCTTCCTCTGAATTCATCGCCGCGGCGGAAATGCGCAGCAGATTTTCGATGGAATTAGTGATCGGTTCGGTCAAAACATTTGCGACATCAATTGTTTCGATCAGAGACTGAAGTTTTATCTGCAAATTATTTTCGTTCGTTGCCGACATAAAAATTGATTTTCCCTGAATTTTACAGGTTTTTCAAACAAACCGTTTGGATATTAAAATAGATTTGGAAACCTTTGTCTATTAATACTTTTCAAACAGCAAATAAAATTTGATTTTGGCGGAAGAAATGCGCCTTTTCGGTTGCATTCGTGCGGATCGGTTTGTAACATTCGCAGCAATAGCCGATTGTTTATCGCGCCTAGCGCGGCGATGCATTTCGCTTTGAGGATTTTCGAGTATGTGGAAAAGATACGCTTTCATCTTTGTGGTTTTTTCTTGTTCGATTTCGTTTGCTTTCGGGCAAAAAAACGAAAAAACCATTTCTCAATTGCCGGACGTCGAACCGTTTGTCATCAGCCGCGGCAAATCGTTCTCCGCCTCAAGCTCCGCTCAGCCGAAATCATTTAACACGCGCTCAAACCACGATTCAATCACCGAAGATTTTAAGCAAGCGATGGAAATCATCCGCGCCAATCACGTCAGCGGAAAAAAAGCTGATTACAATCGCCTAACGAAATCTTCTATTTCGGCGATGCTGCGAACGCTCGATCCGCATTCAAACTACTTCGACGCAAACGATTACGAAGAACTTTTAACCGATCAGAAAAGCGAATACTCCGGCATCGGAGCGACAATCGTAAACTTTGAAAAAAACGGCGAAACCGATGTTTTTGTTGTTTCGACTTTCCCCGATTCGACAGCCAGCCGCGCGCATTTAAGATTCGGCGATAAGATTTTAGCCGTCGACGGTGAAAAGGTTTCGGGAAAAGACTCGGCGACGGTGCGTGACAAAGTGCGCGGTCGGCTCGGTTCGATTGTCCGCCTGACAATTGAACGCGCCGATACCGGCAAGATGGAAACGATTGAAATAAAAAGAAACCGTGTTCCGCAGCCGTCGCTTCCCGACGCTTATATTCTTCGCCCCGGCGTCGGTTACATCGATCTCTCTCAAGGGTTTAACTACACGACGTCTGACGAGCTTGAAGCAGCCTTGAAAGAGCTGCGCGCTCGGGGAATGAATTCCTTAGTGCTTGATCTGCGCGGCAATCCGGGCGGAATTTTGGATCAGGCAATCAAAGTCGCGGAGAAATTTCTTCCGGCTGAAAGCCTTATAGTTTCGCAGCGCGGGCGATACCGGTTGGACAGCCGCGTATGGACTTCGAGCAATCGTCACGCGGACAATCTCCCGCTTGTCGTTTTAGTTAACGACGGCAGCGCTTCGGCTTCGGAAATTGTTGCCGGAGCGCTTCAGGACCACGACCGCGCTCTTATAATCGGCGAAAAGACTTTCGGAAAAGGACTCGTACAAAGCATTGTCAATCTTCCATACGGTTCGGGTTTGACTTTAACGACGGCGCGTTATTTTACGCCTTCGGGACGCTCGATTCAGCGCGATTACCAACACGTCAACCTCTACGATTATTTTAATCATAAAGCGAGTCTTTCGAGCGCGGATAAAAACAAAACAATTGCGACGACCGTTACCGGAAGGAAAGTTTTCGGCGGTGACGGAATTATGCCCGATCAAACAATCAAAAAAGCCGAACTGAATCCGTTCCAAATCAAGCTGCTCGACCCGATTTTCTTTTTCGTGCGCGAAACCGTCAACGGCAGAATTCGCGGCTTCGAAAACTATAAAGCGCAAAACACGCCGAATCTCTACGGTCAACGGATAAAGCCGGGCGACGCGGTTTTGACCAGAGAGCTTTTCAACGCATTCGCTTCGTATTTGGCGCAAAACCCCGAATGGAAACTTAAAACGCCGTATCTCGAAAAAGAAAAAGATTTTATCAGGCAGCGCCTTCGTTATTATTTAATAATGGCAACTTTCGGAAACGTTTCGGCAAATCAAGTTTTAATAGAAGAAGATCCGCAGGTGGCGAAAGCGGTAGAAGTGTTGCCGTCGGCGCGGCAATTAGCCCAAACGGCAAGAAAATCCTCTCATAACAAATAAAAAAAACTCGCTGAGTCGTATTCTCAACGAGTATAAAAGAAACAGGAGGAATCAGAAAGACTTTAAGTCGAAACTAAAATGCTCGCAAAATCAAAAAGCTCGACTCACTGCCCGTTAATAATGATGCTCCGAAAACATCTTTTAGTTGCTTTGGCAAAAAAAACTCAATAATTTTTCAGGATCGAATTTTCGAACTTTCTTTGTAAAAAACCAAATTTCACATAAATTATTTTCAACACATTCCTTTTCAAAAAAAACTCGCCTAAATTTCTTTAGACGAGTTTAAGAATTCCAAAGTTAAATCTTTTAGAAAAGGAATCTAAATCCAAATCGCACAGACCTAGGTGATTGGAAGGTGAAAGGCTTATTGTATCTTGCGTCCTGCCGGTCAGCTCGCTCATTAATAAAACCCAAAATGCGAGGCAAAAGCGTGCCGTTTTGATAACCGATGTTATATTCTCTGTTAGTTATTCCGAGAGCATTGCCGTAAGTTATACCTTGATTCATTGTAGTCCAGACGCTCGTTACCGTATCCTGATCGAAAAGGTTCAAAACATTGACATCGAAAGCCATTGTGAAACGATTATCTCTGCCGAATCTATAGCGATGAGTTGCAGACAGATCGGTCTGTGAAAAGACCGGACTCCGCCCTAAATCTCCTCGACCGTATAATATTTGCGGTGTTGTACCTGATGAACCGTAAATGGTGGTAGTCTGCAAAGTTCCGGAAGTCACGGTCTGGAAAGCGGATATTTCGGTTGAATTAGTTCGACTGCCTCTCCAATCAAAGATATAAGCTCCGTAGATATTAAAGACGTGCGGTCTATCGGTTGGGAGCCGACCGTTATCCGGTTCGCCTTTAGCAGTAAAGCCAACCAGCGGCAGATCAAAGGCACGAGAGGTATTCGGTGCAAGCCTTCCGCCCGTTAAATGCGGCTCGTCTGAGCTAACCAGCCCAGAATAGTTTCCATATAAACGGCTGTATGTGTAGTTTGCGTTAAAATACCAGTTATTTGAGAGTCTCTTTTCAAGTACAAATTCCAAGCCGTCATAGCGGCGTTGAACATCTGCAACTTTCGGATATTCTTCTTGCTGCAGTAGTTCAAGGATCAATCCTCTTCCCGGATTTCCAATAATAGAAGCAACCCGCCCGGTCGTAGTAGGAGTTCTGTCAATTATTTGCACATCTTCAATAGTCTCATCGAGATTTTTGAGAGTGTAACGAACGCGGAATAGATAATTTTGGCTTAACTCACGCTCTAAGCCAATTGTAAACTCAGTCTGTTGAAACGGATTAGCATTAGGATCCACTGCCCCGTTGCCGGCAAACGGAGAAGATGCCGGTCCGTTCGAACTTATAAATAAATTTTGTTGGCAACGACTGAGCGCGCCCGAAGCAATAAAGCCAGTGGTCGGACAAGGGCTGGGTCCTGTAAAACCATTGACAATTGTATTTATGTTGAATTTACCGATTGTATCACCGGGAAATACTTCGAAATAATCTCTAAGATTTATAGTCCCGCCGAACAAGCCACGCGGCAAGGAAAATTTCACCCGGTCGAAAAACCTTCCGTAACTTCCAAAGAGTTTTGTTTTGCCGTCACCAAAAACATCGAGAGCAAATCCAAGGCGAGGCGCAATCTTATCCCGCCAGTCGAAGTTTAAACTGCTCGGAAATTCGTTAAATGAAGGCAGATTCTCCTTCTCGGTCCGAACACCGAGATTTAACGTTAAACGCTGAGAAGGCTGATATTTATCTTGTATAAAAACACCTTGGCTTAAACTGATTCCTCGCCCGAAAGTGCCGGTACGCGAAAAAATACCAAATCCGATAGCGCCCGGGGTCTTCGTGATTCCAATTGAAGTTAAATCGCTGCTGAAATTAAAACTTATCGATCCAATGGCATTATTACCTTGCTGTACATCATTTAAAGTTTCATATCTCTGATAGCCACCCTTCAATTCATGCCGTCCGCCGGCATTAAAGATATATGTGCCGGAAAAGTCATAGGTTTCTCGAATTGAAATGTCTCTTGTCGTAATGGAATTTCCGCCGGTATTTACGCATCCAAAACCGGCAGGTTGCCCTGAACCGCAAGTCAAACCAATTTGTACCGGGACAAAATAGTTACCTAATTTTTCGTTCAAATACCCACGGTTGTAACGTCCTTCAACCACAATGTTATTGCTTGGCGTATATACACCAGCAAAAGTAACTAAATTTGAAGTTTGGCGTCCACCCTGAAGAGAGGCATATTGGTTTCCCCTCAAAGTGCCGATATTACCACCATAATTATTGATTGGCAGTCCGGTGCCGAAATTAATCGTATCCGGAATAGCCCCTTGTTGAACAACGGGGTTCCAGAGGAACGTGCCTGTCAATCTCAGATTATTAAACGGATTTGCATCGAGCCTGGCAAAAGCATATTCATATTTTGTAGTTCTGCTGTATTGTTCCGTGGTAATCAAGGTTCTTGTTGCGGCAGGAGCATTAGTAAAATATGGGGCTTCAACATTAGTATTGAAAACCTGAGGTGAGTAACTAGTGAAGAACCAAAGGCGGTCTTTGATAATCGGACCGCTGAGATTAGCAGTGTAATAAACATCAGCCCCGCCTGTTTTAGGTGGAGTGATAAACTCGACAGTTTGGACAAAAGGGTTGGTCGTACTTCCAAATGTACCGGACGTAAACCGGCGAAGATCAGGGCGCGGATTGCCCCTAAATTTTGGTGGTTCGAACTGGATGCCAAACTCTCCGTGTATATCATTGTTGCCGCCTCGCGTCGCAACGCTTATCACGCCTCCCGTAGCGCCGCCGTATTGTGCCTCAAAACCGCTCGACTTTACCTGTATCTCTTGTACTAACTGTGTGGGAATGTTGTAGGTTTCATTCAGCGTTCCTGTACGGTAATTTGTTACTTCCTGACCATCAATGACAAAAACGTTTTCGCCGCCGGAAGCGCCATCTACCGAGAAACCGCCGGAACGGCTTTCAGGGCGCGTTCCGGGAACTGTCCTTAACACGCTTGAAAAACCGGTACCCTTTGGAATTAACTCGATTTTTTGAGCGTTGATGGTTGTTTGAATTGAAGTGTTGGTCGTGTCAATAGGAGGCGCCTCCGAGACATTAACATCTACGGTATTTACTGTCGTACCCGGGTTAACTGTTACATCTAACTGAGTATTTCTCCCAATAGCAACAGTTATATTTTCATATCTTGCTTCTCCGAATCCGCTCGATGCGTCTGTAACTAATACGTATGTTCCGGGCGGAACTTGTAAAAGGCGGAAAAAGCCCTCTTCATTCGTTGTCAATGTGCGTCTGAACCCCGACCCCGCGCCGGTCGTGGTCGTTCCGCTTGCAGCGATATTCGCGCTCGTTACGGTTACGGTTACATTAGGGACGACCGCGCCTGCCGGATCCTTTACAGTTCCTTCTATTCCGCCTGTCGTTTCTTGTCCGAAATTTGTTGCAGCCAAACAAAAAACAAACAGCAGAATTAGTTTTAAATATATTAAACTCTTTTTCATCTCTCGCTCCTTTGATAGGTTAATGTGTACATATCCGGTTAATTTGTAGTTAAATCCGGGACTGGAATTTCATTTTTCAATCTGCAGTTGTTTAAAATTTCGCAAACGTTAAAGTCGGGATAGAACTCGCCCGAATTCTATTTGTATTTCAAACGACTGTTTTACAACTAAATAGTATTTTTATTAATTTCCGAGCGCCCGAGTAATACAAGTGAAGTGTCGATTACTATTTCAGGCGTTTAACGCGAATTTAATTAGTTTTAGATAAAGCGAAAAACTATTTTTAATCTGAATTTATTTAAATCCTTTTTATTAGAATTGATATTTACTTTAATTGATTTACGAAACACTTTTGAAAGTTTTCCTAGTTATATATAAATATCTTTAATTTTTATATAGAGTTGAATAACTGCTCTCATCCAGATGATTTATGAGAAAAATCTGCAAGCTCTCAATTTAATATTCTTTAATATTCTGTTTTGCTTCCGGATTATTTTTCGGATTGCCGCCCTCATTTATTCGACAGCTTTTTTGACATTAATTTTCCGTATCATTTTACGGGGACGCGTTTTATGGTTTTATACCCGGCAATCTTTAGAAACAATAAAATTTTTCGAACGGCATTGAAACGATTTTTTACGTGTCTTAAGAGTTGAAGGTTTTCATTTTATAAAGAAAATTGATTACAGAATTGATTTGAACAAAAATTATTGATGTAAGATAACACAATTTTTTATAAAAGTGTACAAAAATTTAGGTGAATTTTTGTACATAATCTATATTTTGAGAAATCATCTTTCGTAGGTAAGAATAATGCCGCCGGCGCCGACCGACCAGCCGAACTTTTTGACCATAAAAAGCCCGTATAAATTTTGCATCGTGTTGCTTTCCTGCCTGATCCAGCTTCTGCCGCGATCTCCCGAACGCAGAATCGTACCGCCGTAGCCGACGATCCATCCGTTTTTATCATCTGTGAAATTTACGCGCATAAAGGTGTTGGGAAATTCGGTTTTTACCAGCTGCCAGGCGGCGCCGCCGTTTTCCGTTCGCAGAATCGTGCCTTTTCCGCCGACGGCGTAGCCTTCCGAGTCGTCACGAAAATCTACATTGTACAAATCTCTGTTCGTGCCTGATTTTTGCATCTGAAAACTGTTTCCGCCGTTATCTGAAAATAAGATCACTCCGCCGTTGCCGACGATCCAACAGCGCGAGCTGCCGGCGAAATCAAGATGATAAAGCTCGGCTTTTGTCGGAACATTGATGCGCCGCCAGTTTTCGCCCCCGTCGTCGGTGCGCATAACGAGCGAATCGACGACTTCTTCTTTGCGGTTGAGAAGCGACCCGACAATTATTCCGCGTTTTTTATCGGCAAAGCGAATGCTCAAAAACTCGGGCGAGACGTTTTTAAAGTCAGCGGGATTATAAATTTGAGTTTCCTGCCAGGTTTGTCCGCCGTTGCGCGTTATGAACATTTTTTTCCCGGCAACAAGGTACCCGTTATCGTCATTTCGAAAGTAGATCTCGTTAATGCTTTCTTTTGTCGCGAGTTCTTGTTTTATCCAGCTTTTGCCGCCGTCGATGGTAAAGGCGAGATAACCGTTATCGCCCGCGACCCAGCCCTTTTCGCTCGAGGTAAAAAAGACGGCGACCAGATCACCGCTTCCGTTTGCGCGATTGACGGTCCAGCCCTGCGCATTTGTGTATTGAATTTGCAGAAAAAAACAAAGCAATAAAAAAAGTAATTTCTTGTGAAACGACATTTATAAAACTCCCGATTCAAAATAATTGTAAAAGGTGATTTCGGCAAAACTTTTGATAACTTTATCTTACGATGATTATCACCTTTAGCCAAATATCACCTTTTGAAGACGAAAGTGAAAATTCCTTCTTTACTCGAATTTACTCGCGCCTTTTACTTTATTACTTTATAAATTTTCCCGTCGAAAACGACGATCACCTGCTCGCCGACGGCGAAAAACCTGGCTAAATCTTTTTCTTTACCGATAGCCTCGAAATATTCGTTTTCGGCGAACCGCAGTTTGACTTCGGGCAATTTCAATTCCTCTCTATATTCCGAATCCGTCCACACGCCGTTTTCCAGATAAAAGGTTTTCGCACCGATTTTTTTTATTGTTCCGGATACGAGGCTTTTATCAACCGCCGCGCCAACGGTTACGGCTTTTTGTTTTTCCATCGCGTCCATGCTGGCTCGGACGGCATCCTGCCCTGTTGAAGACATCGATTTCGCGGAATTTCTTAACGAAGTTACAGCCTCTCTGCGCGAAGGCGCGAGCGCGCTGATATTATTTTTAACCGCGGCGGCATTTCCTTCAATCGCAAGGAAAGAGGTGTAAGGCGTGACGATGCCGTAACGAGTTCCAAGATCGACGATTTCGTCGCGCAATTCCTTGTTTTCGCCGTTCGAGCGAATCTGTTCGACGAGCCAGCCGACGCGGCGCGTCGCCCAAAGCCTCGGCAGAAAATCGTTTTTGTCAGCCCGCAAAGGAAATTCATTATTCGGGTAAGCGTAAACCCTGGTTTGACTGCCGGTTTTTCCGCGAAGCTGAAGCCGAATTTTTGCGAGGTCGCTCTGATTTTTGTAGCGTCCGATGACGACGAGCTGGGAACCTTTAAATATATCGGTCGGTTTGCGCGGGTAAAGTAAATCGGTTTGCGCTCCGCCGAAATCAATTTCTAAATCTGTTAAAACCGGTGAATTAACTTTTGTAAAAAAGTTCGAAACTTTTACTTCCAGATTTTCTTTCGGCTCGATGTATTCAGCCGCCCCGGAATTTTCTGCGGCGAGACGGTCGAGCAGCCGCGTGTTCACATCGTAGCCGACGCCGAAAGTAAACATCCTTAATCCCTCGATTTTTGCTTCTTTCGCGTTTAGCAGAATTTTCTCAACGTTCGACTCGCCGACAGTCGGCAATCCGTCAGTCATAAACACGATCATTTTCGGTCTGTCCGACGAAACGATTTGGCGCATTGCCGCTCGAACGGCATCGTTTATATTCGTGCCGCCGCTTGGCGCTAGTTTTTTGACAAATTCTTCTCCGCGTTTTTTACCTTCCGCGTTTGCGTAAATCAATTTGTTTTCTAAAAGATGCTCTTCGCCCGAGAAATTTATGACATTAAACCGGTCGCCTTCGCGCAATCCGCGAATTCCGAACAGAAGCGCCGAGCGCGCTTTATCCATTTTTCCTTCGTCAGCCATCGACCCCGATGTGTCTATAACGAAAACTATATCTTTATTTACAAGCTCGCTTTCGGTCACGTTGTCTTTCGGCGAAAGCATCAAAAGAAAATAACCGTCTTTTCCGGGCTCTCTGTAAGTCAAAAGCGACATTCCGAAATCGTTGCTCGATAACCCGTAAAAAAGCTGAAAATCATTGTCGCTGGAATTCGTTTCAAACGAAACGATCGCGCCGGTCTCGCTTTTATTGCTGACGTCTATCGAGTGCGTCGGCGAATAAATATTTCGCAAAGCTTCTTTCCCGACGATTTCTATTTTTCCCGAAACCGTACCGAATTTCTGCGCCGGAAAATTCGGACGTGCGTTTTCCGCGGCGCCGCCGCGCGCCCACAAATTTCTGCCCGTGCCGAGCGGGTAACGATACGCGACGGTTCCCGACTCGGCTTTTAAGATTTGCGAGAAAACAAGCTCCAGTTTTTTATCGGAATCGGGCGGAATCGGAAAAATCGACGCTTGAAACAAATCTTTACCGGCGTATTCGAGAAGTCCCGGGTCGCGCTGCCGTCGAACGATATCGTCGTAAATTCGCCGCGCTTCTTCGCGCGAGCGCGCTTCGCCGACTAATTTCCTGCCGTTTTCCCAGACGGCAAACTCGACGATTGCTGCCGTTTCGGGGATCGGGAAAAAATACGTGCCTTCGAGCGTGTGCGGCGTATCGTTTCGAAAAACCTGTTCGACACGCGTCGTCGCGACTTGCCCGTCGATGCGCGTGTCGATTTTTATGGATTTAACCGGAAGAACATTCGGAAGCGGAAGCGGGCGCGGGCGCGGAATGGGGCGGCACGGTCGTATTTCGCAGACGATCGGAATAATTACGCCCTGCGCGTTTGCGGAAACGGCTAAAAACAGTGACGCGTAGATCAGACAAAAGACGCTTGCAAAGATTTTCAGTTTCATATATTTCTCCTTGTAGGAATTAAAAAACGGGCGATCAAACCGCGTTTTTTTTCGGCGTAAATAATGAACGGGCGCGATCCGCACGCCTTGCATTTATTTTTTAACTTTCGCGTACACAATAATTAATCGCTTCTTTTTAATCGTTTTTTTAAATGTCTCGCTGCCGACTCTTTATGTTTTACGTGAAGTTTGCGACAATCACTATCGTGAAAATTTCCGCCGTCATCGTTGCTTTCAATGAAGAAGAAAAAATAGCCGACGCCGTCAAATCCGTACAATGGGCGGATGAGGTTTTAGTCGTCGATTCAGAAAGCTCGGACCGGACAAGAGAAATCGCCGAAAATCTAGGCGCGAAAGTGATCGTGCAAAAATGGCTCGGCTTTTCAAAACAAAAACAATTTGCCGCCGATTCGGCTCGATATGATTGGATTTTAAGCCTCGACGCCGACGAAAGAGTTTCCGAGCGGCTTTTACTGGAAATAGAAAAAATCAAAAATCTTCCTGCCGGCGAAGTCGCCGACGGTTACCGCATCTCGCGTCTTAATTTTTATATGAATCGCCCGATCCGTCATTGCGGCTGGTATCCCGATTGGCAGATGCGTTTTTTCAACCGCGCGAAAGGAAAATGGAGCGACAGCCTGATTCACGAATCTTTTCGGCTGCGGCAGGACGCGAAAACATCCAGATTAAAAGCCGATATTCTGCATTTAAGCGTCGAAAACGCGGCTCATCACCACAAGATGATCGGCGAAAGATACGCGCCTTTAGCCGCCCGCCAGATGTTCGAGCGCGGAAAAAAAACTTCCGTTTTGAAAGTGATGACCGCCGGATTCACCGCTTTTTTTCAAACTTATTTCGTTAAAGCGGGATTTCTCGACGGCTTTCCGGGATTTTGCATCTCGCGCTTTGCCGCTCATCACGCCTTTCTCAAACATCTTTTATTGTGGGAGTTACAAAATAAAAACAAAGATCGGAAATAACGCCGCTTTTTATTAATTACCCGCGCCGTCCCGCCTTTACAACCATTCAATTTTTCACGACATCAAACCTTTTGTTTTACGCCTGTTTCAGCTATATTTTTTACTATCGCTTGGCTAAAGCGAAAATGAATTTATGAAAAAGACTTTACCGATAATTTTCGCTTTTATAATATTTTCCACCGTTTCTTTCGGGCAAAAAGGCGTAGACCCGCAAACGCGGAGAATACGGCAGGAAAGCGTCAAAACCAACACCGGAAACAACGATAACGCGACGGCTCGCTCGTTTGATTGGGGAAAAGGCAAAACCAAAACCCGGGAAATGCTGGCGAATCCTTATCGTTTAAATTCACGGCGCGATGTTTTGATTGGAAATATCATTTCAACATTAAAGGAAAGAAAGATTTTAATTGATGATGCGGCATCGCGAACGAATGACGGGATCATCATCACGCAGCCGTTCGTCTTTGCAAAAGGCGCGGTTATTTCTCAAAACGAAATAAATCGTTACGCCGTTTTGCAGGCTTCGGATACGACCTGGACGCGCGGGCAATACACTTTAACGATCGAAGTTCAGTCGATCGACGGCATTCAAAACAACGTTTCCGTAACGGCTAAAGTCGAAGGACGTTCGGGCAACGGCTTGACGACCGAATGGACGACTTTGCAAAGCTCCGGAATCGCCGAAGATGAATTTTTATCAAAACTGATCGAAACCGTCACGGGAAATTCGCCGGACGCGCCGCAGGTTATCAACCCGTAAGTTTTAAAATTTTTTCGCCGGATTTTATGGTAAATAAATTTTTAAAATACTTCTTTGCATTTGCCTTTCTCATTTTGACGGCAATCGGCGTCAGCGCGCAAAGCGATGCGAGCACTGCGAACGGGCGCGCGCCTGAAAAAGAAGATATACCGAAAAACATCAAGGAATCGCTGGTAAAACACAGGATCGAGAAAGAAAAGAAAGATCACGACGAAATGATCGAGCGCGGTGAAGAAGCTTTAAAGCTGTCTGAAGAGCTGGAAAAATCGGTTCGGGAGACAAATCGCCTGACTGCTCAGGATCAGGCAAAACTATCGCGCATTGAAAAAATCGTCAAAAAGATTCGTAGCGAATTAGGCGGCGATGATGACGGCGACGCGCTGCCCGTTGATAACGCGGAAAACAAAGAATTGATTGAAAAGCCTTCCGCTTTAACGACTGCCGTAAAACATCTGCAATCGACCGCGTCAAAGCTTCTCGATGAGTTGAAAAAGACCACGCGCTTTTCCGTTTCGGTCGTCGCTATTCAAAGTTCGAATTCCGTTTTGAATGTCCTGAAATTCATCAGGTTTACAAAATAAAAGAAGTTAAAGGTTTATAGAAACTTGAGGCGGATTTTTTGCCGGATAAGCTGAATAAAAAATTTACTTCGCGATTAATTCAATTTGTTTTGCGCGTTTCGCGGGAAATGAAATTTTATGACTCTTTAACCGGCATTTCCATCTAAAAAGGTGTTGTTTCAAAAGTCTTTTATTTCATTCGGATATTTCACCGGGCGGCTTATTTTTATGGGAAATTTTCGGCTTTACCTCGCTGCGTTTTTTTGCCTTTTATTTTTTTCACACGCCGTTTTTGCTCAGGACGGCGAAGATGAAGTTATCAAAATCGATACTTCCCTGATTCTCGTCAACGCCACAATCACCGACGCCGACGGAAAACCCGCAGCGGGATTAAAACGCGGGCAGTTTCGCATTTTCGAAGACGGAGCGGAACAGGAAATTTCCGTATTTGAAACGCAGGAAACTCCGTTTGCCGCCGTTATTCTGCTCGACACTTCCGGCAGTATGGAAGCTCGCGTCAGCCTTGCGCGCTCAGCCGCCATTAATTTTCTCGACGGGCTGCGCCCGGACGATTCCGCAGCAATTTATAATTTCGACACGAAAGTTTCGCTCGTACAGGATTTTTCGAACAGTCGAGATATTGCCGAAAAGGTTTTTGATTTAAAGGCTGCGGGATATACGGCAATGAATGACGCGATATTTAAAGCCGCTCAGGAGCTTGGAAAACGCGCTGAAAAACGCAAAGCGATCATCGTTCTTTCCGACGGCGCGGATAATCGAAGCGGGCGCTCGGCAGACAAAGCGCTGAAAGCCGCAAGCGCAGCTAACGCAACGATTTATACAGTCGATATGTCCGCTCTAGACACGGGCGGGAAAGAAAGAATGCAAAGTCAGGGCGCGCTTAAAAATTTCGCAGAGAAAACCGGCGGCGTTTTTATCCCGACGCCCGGCGGAAACGCTCTAAGAAATGCTTTCACAAACATCGTCAAAGAACTCGGCGTTCAATACACTGTCGGTTACCAATCAACGAATACCAAAAAAGACGGCAAATGGCGGGCGATCGAAATAAAGGTTGCGCGTCCGAACTTAAATATCCGAACGCGAAAAGGCTATAACGCGCCTAAAAATTAAAACCTTAAAAATTAAAACTTTAATACCAGGCGAAAAAGCATTCGCCCGAAATCAAACCTTTAAAAACTCGTTTTATTTCTCGATTTATCTTTGTGCCTTTCAATTGCAAAAGTAATTAATGAATCGATCACCTCGGAGAATTTCATTCCCGTTCCAGCCCACATTTTCGGAAAGCCGGAAGCATCGGTCAAACCGGGCAAAGTGTTGATTTCATTAACGAGCAGAGCGCCGGTTTTATTGACCAGAAAGAAATCGACGCGCGCCAGCCCGGAACCGTCAATCGCTTTGAAAGCCTTCACAGCCATCTGCCGGATTTTCCCGGCTAATTCGTCGGAAACCGGTGCCGGAACGACGAATTCGTTGTTTCCGGTTCCGGAGTATTTTTCCGTGTAATCGAGAAACTTCTTGCTGTCGTCGCGAATTATATATTCGCCGGGCAAACTGCCGCGCGGTTCGTCGTTTCCGATTACGGCGCATTCGATTTCGCGCATATCCAAGCCTTCTTCGATAACGATTTTACGATCGTATTCAGCGGCAAGCGCGATTGCCGCGCGCAGGGATTCATCGTCGGTCGCTTTGGAAACGCCGACTGACGAACCGAGATTCGCGGGTTTTACAAAACACGGGTAGCCTAATTGCGCGGCGGTTTGCCGAATTACGGCTTCGTTGTCGCGTTCCCATTCGCTGCGCAAAAACCATACGTATTTGCAGATCGGCAAACCGGCGTCGCGGAAAAGCGTTTTCATCACGACTTTATCCATTCCGCACGACGACGCCAAAACTCCGCACCCGACATAAGGGATATCAGCCATTTCCAATAATCCCTGAATAGTTCCGTCTTCGCCGTAAGTGCCGTGCAAAACGGGAAAAACCACATCCAGCTCAGCCAGGCGGGTTTCGCCTTCCGAGGCTTGAAGCTTCGTCAGCCCTCGATAACGCGTGTCGCCGATCAAAGCAATGTCGCTTTTCGTGTAATCTTCGATATCATCCGACAAGTGATTTTGCGTTTCCTCCGCCAGCAATTTAACCGATTCAAAAGGGCTCAGCCAATTCCCTTCTTTTGAAATGGCGATCGGTAAAACTTCGTACTTTTCTTTGTCAATTTGTTCGATTACGGTTTTCGCCGAACGCACCGATACTTCGTGCTCACCGGAACGCCCGCCATAAATTACGCCGACTTTTGTTTTGCCCATAAATTTTGGATTATTTTTGCAGTTGTATTAATTGGTATAAAAGAACTTTCTGCCTTTTTCAGGATTGGTTGCTACGTAGAATTTATAAAATCGTTTTCCCGAGCGCGGAAAGAATTAATTCTCCGGCTAATTCGACCGTGATATTGCTTTGGTCGAGCATCGGGTTAACTTCGACAATTTCGAAAGCCCGCATTCCGCCGTGTTCCGCGATTATTTCGAGCGCGAGATGCGCTTCGCGGTAAGTCGTTCCGCCGCGAACAAGAGTTCCGGAACCGGGAGCAAAAGTCGGGTCGATCATATCGATATCGAAAGTTACGGCAAATCCGCCCGGCGCGCGCGAAGCGATTATTACGGCGTCTTTTACGCAGGCGAGCATTCCGCGACGGTCAATGTCGCTCATCGTAAAAAAGTTTTCGCGCAGTCCGAGTTCGTGAATCCGCTTCTGCTCGCCGTAATCCAAATCTCTCGCGCCGACGTGCGCGCAATACTGCGGTTTCAGCTTCGGCGCGAAACCTTCGATATTTACCAGTTCCTCTTTACCGTAACCGAGAATTGCCGCAAGCGGCATACCGTGAATATTTCCCGTCGGCGAAGTTTCATGCGTATTTATATCGGCGTGCGCATCAAACCAGATCATACCGACATCGGTTTCCTGCTCGCGAAAAAACGAGGAGATGCCGGAAAATGTCCCGATCGCGATCGAATGATCGCCGCCTAAAATAACGGGAATCTCGCCGTTTCGCAAAATTTCTTTAACCGAATCAGCCATTAGCTGCCCGGCGATTGTCATTTCCGGCAAAAACCGCGGATTTTCGCAAACAGCCGCCGATCGATTCGGTCTCGAGATATTCACGTCGCCGTAATCTTTTACTTCATAACCCAAATCGTGAATATGGTCGCAAAGATATTTGTCGCGAAATTTTGCAAGGCGCAGTACGGACGCGCCCAGTTCATTTCCGGTTTTTCCGGCGCCGAAGCCGAGCGGGACGCCTAAAATTCCTACTTTTTTATCTTTACCCGGTTTGCCTGTAAAACTCATAAATTTATCCTGGTTAAAGCTCGCCGAAACCGTTTGCGAAAAGGTCTGAGATCGCCTGCAATGCCGCCTGTTCATCGTCTCCGGCGACTTCGAGTTTTATCTCGGTTCCTTTGGAGGCGGCTAAGGTTAAAACGCTTAAAATCGATTTCGCATCGGAAAAAACCGCGTTATCTTCGCGAACGAGGCTGATCCGGCTTTTATACTTCGAAGCCATTCTGACCAGCTGAGCTGCCGCGCGCGCGTGAAGCCCGAGCTGATTGATTATTTTCACCCTGGCTTCAAGCATCTTTTTTCAATTTTTGCGGCTCGAGCAGCGCGCCTGTGCGGTAAATCGACTGTTTGCCCTGTTCTTCGACTTCTTTTGCCATTTCCGTCAAAGTCGTTTCTTTATTTTGCGAAGCGAGTTTTATCACCATCGGCAAATTAACGCCCGTCACGATCTCGACTTCATTTTCTTTAATGAACATCGCCGAAATATTGGTCGGCGTGCCGCCGAACATATCCGTGAGAAGCAGAACGCCGTTTCCGGAAGAAACCTTTTTGATCGCTCTTTGAATTTCAGCCTGTGCCAGCTCGACGTCATCGTGCCAGCCGATCGAAACCGCCGTGATATGCGATAAATTTCCGACAACCGTTTCAGCCGCCGCTAAAAGCTCATTGGCAACCTGTCCGTGTGAAACGACGACGCCGCCGATTTTTTTTATTTCACTCATATTTTCCTGCAAATCGTCTTTCTAAACCTGTTCCTTTTACTTTTGAACGTCGCGGTGAACGACGGAAATATCGTAATCTTTTTTCTTGATGCTTTTCCCGATGCGATTTGCCACCATAACCGAACGATGCCGCCCGCCAGTGCAGCCGACGCCGATCGTTAAATAAGATTTTCCTTCCCGGCGATATAACGGCAAAAGATAGGCGAGCAAATCAACAAAACGACTGACCGTTTCCTGCACGTCTTCCTGTTTTTCCAGAAAATTGATAACCTCAGGATCGCTTCCGGGCAAATGCTTCAAATTTTTATCGAAATAAGGATTCGGCAAATGTCGAACGTCGAAAAGCAGATCGACTTCGCGCGGAACCCCGTATTTATGCCCGAAACTGATTATCTGAACTTTAAGCGGCGAGCCTTCTCCGGACGCGCCGAATTTCTGCACGATCAATCGCCGCAAAGTGTGAACCGTATGTTCCGAGCTGTCAATAATCAAGTCCGACGTTTCTCGCACCTTTTCCAGTGCCGCTTTTTCGGCGCGAATGGCTGAGAGCAAACCGTCGCCCGTATCTGCCGGGTGCGGGCGGCGCGTTTCCGAAAAACGCCGCTGCAAAACATCGTCGGAAGCTTCGAAAAACATCACGAACGGAGGCAGAATTTCCTCGCGCAACTTGTTTAACTCTTCGGGAAACTCCGATAAAAAATGTCGCTCGCGAATATTGATGACCAGCGCGGCTTTTTCAATCGCAACGACTTCTTCCTTGTTCGGAACGAGCAGCCGCGAAAAAGTGGAAAGCATCGTCAAAGGCAGATTATCCACGCAGAAATAGCCTAAATCTTCAAAGGCTTTCATCGCCGAGCTCATCCCCGAGCCGCTTAATCCAGTTATGATTATAAAATTTGGGAAGTCTTTCCTGTTTTGTTTGCCGGTCGCCATAAAAAAGGTGATTTATATTCTACATCAAATTTGTTGATATTGTTTAATAGAAATTTGAGGAAAAAACGGTAATTTTTATCTCGAATACCGAGTATCGAAAAATCAACGGTTTTCGGTTAATTTCGCCGTGTGTTTCTCGATCAATTTACGAGCGGCGTCGTAGCCGAAACCGCGCAGAAGGTGAACGCGAACCGCCGTTTCGACCAGAGTCGAAAGATTTCTTCCCGAGCTTACCGGCAAAACGACTTTCGGAAGCTGAACGCCGAAAATCGTTTCCTCGCGCACATCAAGCCCGGTTCGTTCGATTTCTTCGACTTCGTTCCATCTTTTCAATTCTATGCAAAGCTCGATCGATTTGTATCTCGCGATCGCTGAAACTCCGAACAAATCGCGAATATTCAGAATTCCGAGCCCGCGGATTTCTATATGCTCGTAAGTCAGCTCCGGAGAATGTCCTTCGAGCCGTTTGCCGACTTTTTTTATACAAACCGAATCGTCGGAAATAAGGCTGTGTCCGCGCGTAATCAAATCGAGCGCGCATTCGGATTTTCCGATGCCCGATTCGCCTTTTATCAAAACGCCGATGCCGTACATTCCGAGCAAAACCCCGTGAATAGTCACGTGCGGAGCCAGATTTTCCTGTAAACAATTTGTGACGAGATTTATAGCCTTCGAGCTGACGAGCGGCGTTTTCAGCAGCGGAAGATTTTTTTCGACGGCGATTTCCAGAAGCTCAGCCGGCGGTTCCAGATTTTTGGTTACCAGGATACAGCTGATTTTTTCAGCATCGAGATGATTGAGCGCTTCGTGTTTTTGTTCTTTATTTAATTGTCTTAAGTAGGCGATTTCGCTTTGCCCGACAATTTGAACGCGACCTTTGTGAACGTAGTGAGAAAATCCCGCAAGCGCGAGACCGAGTTTTTGAATGCGTTCGGAATCTATGAATTTATCCGTTAAACCTTGATCGCCTGCCAGAACTACGAGATCGAGTTCGGCAGGCGCTTTTTCGACAAATTCCGCAACGGTTATCTGCGGCTTGTCGTTTTTGTTATTAATCGGCATCTGATTTTATGGCTGAATCAAACCGTAATTACCGTCTTTTCGCTTATAAATGACTGAAATCTTTTCATTATCGGCGTTACGAAACACGAGAAACTGGTTTTCTTCTTCATCGAGCCGCATTACCGCTTCTTCATCGGTTAAAGGCTTTACGGCGTATCTACGCGCGGAAACGATTCTCGGCGACGGCGGCGCGGGTTTTACTTCGCCGTTTGCGGGCGTGATCGTGCTTACTTTTTTCGCCCGGTGCGATTTGTCGATAATCTTGTTTTTTAATTTCAGCGCCTGTTTTTCGATTTTTGCGATCGTTTGCGTGAGCGATTGATACATATCGGAAACGCTCGAATTGGCGGTCAGTACATCATTGCGCCATTTTACTATAATCTCGGAACGGTGCCTGCCTCGTTCGACTTCTATAATTACGTGCGCGTGCGCCGGTTTGCCGTCAAAAAGATGACTTATTCGTCCAAAATATTCTTCTACATGGGCGCGCAAAGCAGGTGTGACATCAATATGTCTTCCCGTATACTCAAATTTCATAAAAATCCCCCCTAAGTTAGTTAATGATAAATCAAACCCCAAAATTTAAGGGATGAAGAAACAAAGCTGAGAGATGTTCAATTTCGACCGTTTACTCTTCGACTTCATTCTTCACCCCTTTTAAATTCTTAAATAACGGTTTTTCTTTCGCGCGAACCGGCAATCTGCATCTGGTCGCGATATTTCGCAACCGTTCGGCGCGATAATTTAATGCCTTCTTTGCTGAGCACCTTGGCAATCTGATCGTCGGTCAGAGGTTTTTTCGTGTCCTCTTCTTCGATCATCTTCTTGATGCGAAGTTTCAGGATTCGCGTCGAAACTTCTTCGCCGTCTTCATTCAGCATGCCTTCGGAGAAAAACCGGCGCAATTCGATGACGCCCTGCGGCGTGTGCGCGTATTTGCGATTGACGACGCGCGAAATCGTCGAAAGATGCATTCCGATGTCTTCAGCAACGTCTTTGAGCATCATCGGCTTAATATGCTGCACGCCTTTATCGAGAAATTCGTGCTGGCGATTGACGATGCATTCGACGACGCGGTAAATCGTCTGCCGCCGGTGCTCGATGTTTCGCAGCAAATCTACGGCTGAGCGAAATTTATCCTTAATAAAATCTTTTGTTTCTTTCGACGTATCGTTTTGATCTAAAAGACTGTGATACGTCTGGCTGATGCGCAGGCGCGGGCTTCCGTCATCCGTAAAATAAATGACGTAATCGTCTTCGACCTTTTCGATATAAACTTCCGGCGCCACATAAATCGGTTCTTCCGAAGAATAACCGCGCCCCGGATACGGATTCAGCACGCGAATTTTATTAATCTCTTCGTTTAGAGCGTGCAGTTCGACGCCCGTATCTTTGGATAAATGCTGAAGCCTGTGCGGCTGCAAATCTTCCAGGTGATTGCGAACGAGTTCCGCCGCAAGGCTTTCGCCCTCGCCGTTTACCTCGAGCTGAACGAGAAGACATTCGTTGACGTCGCGCGCGCCGCAGCCGACCGGGTCGAGACGCATGACGATCTGTCGGGCTTTTTCCACCGTCTCGACCGAGCAGCCGCACATCTCGGCGATTTCTTCACTCGCGGTCGTCAGGCGCCCGTCTTCGTCGAGGTTTCCGATAATGCAGCAGCCGACATCTTCCAATCTTTCGCTGATCTGCTGCAGATTGAGCTGCCATTCCAGATGCTCGATCAGCGAAGGCGAATGAGACAAAAACTGCTCGAAGCTCGGCGCGTCTTCCTTGTATTCGAATTCCTGCGTTTTATACCCGGGATCGAGATAATCCTGAAACTCTCTGCCGTAATCAATTTCTTCGAAAGCATCGGATTTTTCGCCGACGTATGTTTCCTCGTCCGCGTCGTAATCCGACGTCTTGCCTTCCTCAAAACCATTTTCCGACGGATTCTCGGGCGAATAGCTTTCGGCTAAATTTTCGAGATTCGCGATGTTCTCAATCGAACCGGAAAACTCCGGCTCGGCGCTGTTTTCAAAGGATTCCGGCTGCCCGTCCGCATTTTGATCGAGAATATTACTCGATATTTCCTGAATTTCGTCGCCTGATTGTACTTCTTCGAGAACCGGATTCGAGATTAACTCGGTTTGGATGAGCTCGCTTAATTCCATCGAGGTCATCTGCAACATCTCGATTCGCTGCCGCAGCTGCGGCGTGAGAACCATTCCCTGTCTTAAAGTTGTTTGAAGTCTTAAGGATGACATATTTATGGCTTAAACACATTAATTTGAACTTCCCTTTTAAGTTTCAAATTAAAGAACTCTTACTTAATAAATTATAACCGATTTGTCAGGGAAAAGTGAAAAACTAAATGCTATAAGCTGAACCTCTCGCCTAAATAAAGTCGGCGAACATCGGCATCTTCAACCAGCTGTTGAGGATTGCCCGCACGCAAAATTTTCCCTTCAGTCATTATAAAAGCGCGATCGGTAATTCCGAGAGTTTCCCGGACGTTGTGGTCTGTTATCAATATACCGATACCCTGATTTTTCAGATAAAGAATGATTTCGCGTATGTCATCGATAGCCAGCGGATCAATCCCCGCAAACGGCTCGTCCAAAAGTATAAACCGCGGCTCGGTGGCAAGACATCTGGCGATTTCGACACGCCTGCGTTCTCCGCCCGAAAGCGCGTCGCCGCGCGTTTTCCTGACGTGCGTTATGCCGAATTCCTCAAGCAGCTCTTCGAGACGCGCGAACCGTTCGCCGCGCGACATTTTCATCGTTTCCAAAATCGCCAGGACGTTTTGTTCGGCTGTCATTTTTCTGAAAATCGAAGGTTCCTGCGGCAGGTAACCGAGTCCGAGGCGCGCTCGAAGATACATCGGCAAGCCGGTTACCTCCTGCCCGTTGAGCATGATCCGCCCTTTTTCCGGGTGTTCGAGACCGACGAGCATATAAAAGGTCGTTGTTTTCCCTGCACCGTTTGCCCCTAAAAGCCCGACTACTTCGCCCTGGCTGACCGAAAGATTTACGTCGTCGACGACGCGCCTGCGCCCGTATGACTTTTGCAGATTAAAAGCCGCCAAAGATTCGCCGGGCACTTTATCATAATTGCCGTTCGGGTTTTTATCTTCGCTGTATTCAAATGTGCCGGTCATTATTTAATTATTTTTGACTTTATAAACCGAGCGAATTCTGCCCGCCGCGTTTTGTTTGGTTTTGCCTTCGCCGACGACGCGGTTTTCGCGCAAATAAACCGTTACCTGTCCGCCCTGCGAGCTGCCGTTTTCGGCATCTTCGATTCGCGCCGGGTTTCCTCTTAAAGTAACGATTTCGTCCGAGGCGTTGTACTGCGCGTAATCGCCGGCGGCGCGCCGTTTCGGCTGCGTAACGACGACGTTGTTTTCCGCGACGGTTTGCGAAACGTCGTTGCGCTCGTTCAAATAAACATTGGCGACGCCCGCCGTAATGCGGTCGGTTCCCTGCCGGATGTCAACGTCCGTTTCGTAACGCAAAACGCGATTATCGCGATTAAATATTAATTTTTGGGCAGACGCGTAAACCGGAATATTGGTTTCGCGAGCGCCTTCTTTTCGCTTTGCGTTATATAAAAGACTTTGCACGCCGCCTTCGGCTACGAGCTGCCCTTGCCTCTGCCGCAGCATTAAACGGTCGGCGCGAACGTAATTATTTTCCTGCCATGCGCGCGCGTTTCCCGTATATACGCCGACTTCTTCGCGATGATCAAATTCCGCCGCGTGTGCCGTTACGAAAACGGGCTTGTTCGAATCGCTGAAAGGCGCCGCGCCGCCGGTTTGTTTTTGATTGTAATAAGTCGTGCTGACCTCGCCGCGCAAAGCCGTTTTTTCGGCTCGCGTATCCCAATCGATCTCATTTGCTTTTGCGCGGGCGCGCGAATCCCAAACCGTCGGCTCGCCTCCGCGCAGACGGACCACTTCATCATTCGCCGTAAAACTGATCCGTTCGGCGACGCCGTTGCGGTCAAGCTCTGTAAACTTCGTATTCCCGGAAGCGTCAAACCGCTCGATATCCTGGGTTTGCGGATCGAATGAGGCGTTTAAGCCGTCGGCTAAAAGCGTTTGTGTTCCGCGCTCTTCGCTCTGGGCAAGCGGCGTGCGAATCGTCCTGGTTTTTCCGCTTGCAGAGCAGTTTTTCGCATTGTTTCCAATCGGGAAGAATTCACAGTCAAAGCGCGGCGCGTTTACGGTTGTTTTATAATTTTCCGCCGAGTTTTTCAGCGGTTCGACAAACAATTCGGCGTTTCCCGCCGCTTCGGCTCGCGCCAAATCTTTGCCGTTCGGATTGAAAACGGTTTTTACAGTATCGGCGGTTAAGCGTTTGTTCGCCGCGTTCGGCGCTTCGCTCGGCGCGTTAAGCTGAATCGTCGTGCGTCCCTGCGTCTGCATCTGATCGAGCAAGCCCGCGCCTTTAAAGTTCAGGCGAATCGAATTTGCGGCGGAGAGCGTGACGCGTGAATATTCATTCGACCGCGCCGGAATCAGCACGGCGTTTCCATTGCCGACGGCGTTTGCGGTTTGAAGCTGTTGGTTGTCGTTGTAATTTACGTTCAGTTCGCGCGCGGAAATTTCCGTCGTCCGTTCGGGCGTTGTTTGTTTTAGATACGAATTGCCTTTTGCCAGCGCAAAGCGCAGTTTTTTGTTCGGGAAAAGCTCGACAAATAAATTATCGCCTTTAATTAAATCGTTTCCCTGCGCGACCTCCGCGTTTCCGCTAAGAGAGATTTTCCCGTTCGACTGCTCGTAAATCGCCTCGTTTGCTCGAACATTCGTCGGTTGATCGTCTTCAATCGTGACGATATGCACCGCGTGTTTCAACTCAAAACGATCTGCGTCTTTTTCGTAAACGGCGTAACCGGAATTTATCCTGGTCGGTTTGTTGTCATTGACGGTCGTTTCGATTTCCACATTATCGAAAAGCTCGAGTCGTTTAAGTTCGCGTTCGATCTTCGCGGTCGCGCGATTTGCGCGTGTTTTCGTCCATTTCGCGCTCGCGGGTGTCGCTTTTTGATAAACTTCGACGCCGCCGTTCAAATCGATCTGCCTGATCTCTTTATCTGTAAAAAAGGCGGTCGCGCGGTCGGACTTGATGTCGGTCGGCTGCTGCAGATTATCGTTTTGACCGCTTGGAATGATGTTTATAAAAACGTTTTCGCTCAGCTCAATCTTGCCCGCGCCTTGATCGAACACCGCGTAATTCGAAGTAATTCGAGCGCTTTGCAGATTATTTCGCGCCATCTCATCGCCGGGACCGGCGGCGGCGTAAGCGTCGATTTCGACCTGCTTCATTAATTCGAGTCTTTTTTCACGCGTATAAACGAGCGCGCCGTAAGATTTGCCTTTTATGTTTTCGCGCTCGAATTCGACAAGCTCTTCGGCTTCAGCGGTTTCCGTCGCTTTTTTATAAGCGATCTGCTCGGTTTTAACCTTTAAGCCGTCGCGAGTTTCGATATTCACGCTGCCGGCGAAATAAGCCGTAAAATTTTTGTTTTCTTCGGGAATATAGATGGCTTTGGCGGCGGTTATCCTGTCGTTTTGCTCGCCCGTTTCGTCGAATACCTGCAAAAAGACGTTTTCCATTTCCTGGTGATTGTCGGCGTAAGTTCTGACGCGGTCGGCTTTTATAAAGTATTTTTTGACGTCGCCCTCGGTTTCCGTTCGCTCGTAGCCGTTGATTTCCGCAACGACGTCTTTTGAAAGCTCGGTCGGAAAACCTTTCATTCTGAATTCCTGGTTATTGCGGGCGCGATAAAACCCGATTCCGACGATCAGCACGGTTGCGATCAAAGCGAATATCGCCGCGACGCGAAAATATTTCGGCAGTTTGGCGCGGGCTTGAAGCTTTTTGATGTCCGGGCGTTTGTTTTCGGGCACTACATTAATTATCCGTTCTTAAATCTTCGACGACAAGTTGAAGCCGCGTATTTCCGTTCCAGGAGTTTGCTTCAGGCGTATAGGCTAATTCGATGCGGCTTTGTGCTTTGAGAGTTTGCTCTTTTGATTTCTCGACGCCGTCCCACCAAACCGCTTCAAATTGCTTGCCGGAAGCGTCTCTGAGCTTTAATTTCAGGTGTTTTTCTTTCATCACGAACGGGTCGGTTTGCAGAAACAAATCTTTCGTCACAAAAGTCGGTTTTTTGTTTCCCATACCGAAAGGCTCGAGCTGCTTTAAATCTTCGACCAGAGACAAACCGAGCGTGTTTGAAGAAACCATCGCGTCGATTTTAAGTTCGGGGATAAAGTCTTCCTCGGTCAGATTTTCCAAAGCGTGGCGATTAATTACTTCGCGCAGCCGGTCGATATTTTCAGCCCTGATTTTCATTCCGGCGGCAGCCGCGTGTCCGCCGAACTGTTCCATCAAATCGCCGCACGTTTCCAAGCCGCTCAGCAGATGATAATTGGCGATGGAACGCGCCGAGCCGTGTCCGATGCCGTTTTCGAGCGAGATGACGATCGCCGGTCGATTGATTCTTTCGCTGATTTTTGAAGCCGCCAGACCGATGACGCCCCGATGCCAGCCTTCGCCCGCGACGACAGCGACGTGCGGCTGTTTTTCTCTGCCGCCGTTTTCAAGATATTCAAACAAAGCGAGCTCGGTTATCTCGCGCTGAATTTTCTGGCGCTCGCGGTTTCGGCTGTCGAGAATTTCGGCTAATTCGCGCGCTTTTTCAAAACTGTCGGCTTCGAAAAGCTCAACGACCTGCCGGGCGCTTTCCATTCTTCCGGCGGCATTGATGCGCGGCGCGATGCGAAAACCGATATGATAACTCGTCATTTCCGAGCTGCAATCGGAAACTTCCATCAATGCTCTAAGCCCGTAATTATGCGCTTTCGGCAAATCCCGCAGCCCTTGCGCGACGATCGCGCGGTTTTCGCCCGTCAATTTCATAATATCGGCGATCGTCCCGATGGCAACGACTTTCAGAAAACCTTTGACGAGGTTTTCCCTGCCTTTTTCACGCAAAAGCGCGTGCACGAGTTTGAACGCGACGCCGACTCCAGCAAGATTTTTGTCCGGGTATTCGCAGCCCGGCTGGTTTGGATTGACGACGACGTACGCGGGCGGATTTCCCCTGGCTTCATCCGACAGGTGATGATCTGTAACGATCACATCCATCCCGTTCTCTTTCGCCCAGGTTAAAGGCTCAAAGCTTCTGATACCGCAATCGGCGCTAATGACAAGCGAAAACCCTTTTTCCCTGGCGACTTGAAGCGCCGGAATATTGATTCCGTAACCTTCGGTAAAACGATTCGGCACGTGGAAACCGGTTTGCGCTCCGAGAAGTTCCAGCCCTTTTCGCAAAACGACGGTGCCGGTTGTTCCGTCAACGTCGTAGTCGCCCCAAATTAAAATCTTCTCGTTGTTTTCGACCGCTTTTAAGATGCGTTCGACCGCCTCTTTCATTCCCTTCATCAAAAAAGGCTCGTGAATATGGTCGTAAGAAGGATTTAAAAAGGTGTGCGCCTGTTCGACCGAATCGTAACCGCGTGAAATCAGTAAAGCGGCGACGATCGGCGAAACTTTTAAAGCGCCGGAGATAACTTTTATCTGATCGTAATTATGTTTTTTGATTGTCCAGCGCTTCATTTTGTATACCGATCGATTCCTATTCGCTTTAATTCCATTAAAACAGTTACATAAAACGTTTACTGATGAAAATAAACGTCTAGATTTTAGATTTGCGGCGAAATAACGCCCTGCCAAAGCAAAACTAAAATTACGGCACCTAATATGATGCGATAGCCGATAAAAACGGCTGTCGAATTTTTGCGCAGAAAGGCGAGCAGAAACCAGATCGAAAGGTAACCGACAACGCCGGATACGATCGTTCCGACAAGCAGCGGAACGAAGCTGTCGGGCGGTAAAATTTCAATCGCTTCTTTTAATTGAAGCAAACCGCTCGCCGAAATTGCCGGGATAGAAAGCAGAAAGGAAAATCGGGCGGCGGCTTCGCGTTTTTGCCCGGCGAAAAGCCCGCCCATAATTGTCGTGCCCGAACGGCTCGCGCCGGGCATTAAAGCTAAAACCTGCGAAAATCCGACAACGAGCGAATCAATTAAACCGAAGTCTTTCACCGCTTTTCTCTGGCTTCCGACAATCTCGGCGATGCCGAGCAGAACGGCGACCGAAATAAGCATTATCGCGATAAACCATAAATTCTTTGTTCCAGAGCCTTCGATAAAGTCCTTGAACAAAATCCCGACAACGCCGATCGGGATCGAACCGATGATAATGAGCCAGCCGAGCCAGGATTCTTCAGAAAGCCAGATCGGGCGCACGCCGTGCGTGCCGGAAAACCGCATTCCGCGTTTTCCTCTTACCAAACGCCAGTGGTCTCGAACGAAAGCGGCGATAATGCTCAGAATATCGGACGCGAAGTAAACGAAAACGGCGGCGAGCGTGCCGAGTTGAATAACGGCAATCGTCGCTGTAATTTGATCGGGATTTCCTTCGTAGAGATTCGTCAAGCGGCTCGCAAAGACCAGATGTGCGGTTGAACTTATCGGAATAAATTCAGTTAACCCCTGGACAATGCCAAGAATAATTGCTTGTAAAAGATTCATAAATTGTTTGGTAAAAGCGGAATTATTTACTGCTTACTTAAGAAAAATCATTACAGCAATTTACCATTAACCCGCTGCCATTAACAAACTACTCGCGGTATTTCGCGCCGCCCGCAATTTTGTCGTAAAGCCATGCCGGAAAAAATTTTCCAGCCCGCACAATGGTCGCGAGCTGCCATGGGAAAGCGGCAAATTTCTTTTTCTTTTCTATCGCCCGCAGAAAATGCGGAATTGAAGCATTGAGTTCCATCAAAAACGGCATTTTGTTTTCTCTGCCGGAGGTCAGAGGAGTTTTGATAAATCCCGGCTGAATAATCGTAACGGCGACGCCGCGATCCTGGATGTCTAAACGAACGCTTTCGAAATACGCCGTCATTCCCGCTTTCGAAGCGCAGTAAGCCGCCGATTTCGGAAGCCCTCGAAACCCTGCGAGACTGGAGATCGCCACTAATTGCCCGCTTCCGCGCCTGACCATTTCCGGCAAAACGGCGGCGACCGAATTGACCGCGCCGCTCAAATTCGTGTTTATGACGCGATTAAAATCCTGCGGTTTCAGATTTTCGGCGCTTTGAGAGTTCCCGCCGATTCCCGCGTTGGCGATCAAAATATCGATTTTACCGAATTCGCTTCTCAAACTTTCCGCCGCAGCACGGACAGCCGTTTCATCGGTAATATCAAGCGGAAAAGCTCTCGCCGTCGCGCTTTCTTTTTCGCATTTGCCGACCAGATCGCGCAGAAGGCTTTCGCGCCTCGCGATCAAACCGAGAATAGCGCCGCGCTTTGCAAGCTCTATCGTGATTGCTTCGCCGATCCCGCTCGAAGCTCCGGTTAAAAGTACGACTTTTCCTTTCCAGAACATAATTTTGATGCAAAAACGGAAAGTTCAGAACAGAAAATCAAAATTCTATTCAACGATTGAGATGACGCGGGCGCGGCGCACGCAACTTTAAATCCTTTGAACGTCGCTGCCGCGCCTCGCGTTCATTGATTTGTTATGTTGCGTCGTTATTTTCACCATGCCGACTTAACCTAAAAGCCTGTTTGAGTTTATCACGCAACGTTGATGATTTTTCACCGTTAAAGTCGTAACTTGAAAAACAAAATAATGCTTTCGCTAGCTTTCACACAAGCTAAGATTTAACTGAGCTTTCCGCCGAAATAGAACCAACTGTTTTACCGCACGCGGCACAAAAAGCGGCTTGCGGTGTTCGCAAAGGTTTGCCGCAGTTTTCACACGCTTCACCGTAAAGAGAGATTCTGTGGTGCATAATTGCATTGTGATTTGTTTCTACGAAACCTGTAATTCTTTCGTAGGCTTCGCAAACAGGCTTGAAACGGTCTGCAAGACGATTTTCTTCACGCGCCAGCGAAGCGCAATTTACGCGCTTTGGCATTTTGACGCTTTTGAAACACTCGCCATAAATTCTGTGAATTTCGGCATATTCAGCTTCATCAAGCATCGGAACATCCATTTTGCAACGCCAGCACCACAAAACTTTCACGACTTGAACCTCAGATTACAAAAAGAAACATAACTTTCTATTTAAGGCAATACATCATTCACTGAGATTGCCCGCGAATTACGCGAAAGGCACGAAAAAGGAAAATCAATTCAACTGGTTAAATAGGAGAAAGTTGCAAAACAAAATCGATTTTGGCGATTTGTTTTATTTAACGAAGTTTTTAGCAAAGCTCTTCGACGTGTTCGCCTAAAACCTTCAGAGCATTTGCCAAATCTGTTTGTTTTATCAAAAGGTGATCGCGCGAAAATGCCGAAAGAGATACGATGGAAATTCCCGCTTCAGCCAGAATTCGCGAAACTTCGGCTAAGAATCCGACGATTGTAAAATCAAGTTCGATATCGAAGCTTAAAAGGCGAAAACCGCTTTGAGTTTTGGCGCTTAAAACGGCGTATCGAATCGTTTGAAAATCAACGTCGTCGAGCAAAAGCGTGACTTCCCATTTATCGGAAAAGATCATAAACGGCGCGGTCATTCGCGGTGAAAGTTCGGGGTTTTCCAGAAGCTTGCGCCAATCTTCGTGTTGCAGTGAAACAAGAGTATATGTTTCGGGCGCGACTTCAACTCTTGTTTTACTGAGCAGTTCTTTTGAATTCATTTATATTTCGACGATCGTCGTCACAATAACGGGCTTTGTGCCGATTTCTTTTTGCACGAACCTTTTCAGGTGAACGCGAAGTTTCTCCTGAAAACCTTTTTTATCGGCGATTTCTTCTTTTTTCATAGCGAAAATCGCGTCCGTTATCGCCTGCCGAGCCTCGCCCGTAAATCCGTTCGAAAAATCTATATTGGCAACGCCCTGATAAGAAATTTGCGGCTCGCCGATGATTTCCTTCGATTGCTTGTCGATTGTTACGACGAGCGAAATCGCGCCGCCGTAAGCGAGTTTTTTGCGCTCGCGAATAACGTCGTATTCGATTTCGGCAAGCGATTCTTCATCGATAAACGATTTTTCGAGATTATTGCTCTCGACGATTCGCGCGCCCCATTCGTCGATCTCCAGAAGATCGCCGTTTTCTATCAAAATGACGTTTTCGTCGTTGTACCCGGGAATATGATTCTTCACGTATTCCTTGTGGCGAAACAGCATACGGTATTCGCCGTGAATCGGAATCAAATATTTCGGGCGCGCCGTTTCGGTCAGAATTTTTATGTCTTCCTGCGAAGCGTGACCGGAAACATGCACGAGACGGCGTTTTTCCTCGATAATATTCGCGCCGTGCTTGTATAAATGTCCGATCAGGCGCGAAATGTTTCTTTCATTGCCGGGAATGATTCTGGCTGAAAGTATGACCGTATCGCCTTTTTGGATTCCCAAGCCTTTATAAGACGAGGTCGCCATATTCCAGAGCGCGGCGCGCGGCTCGCCCTGCGAACCGGTTACGAGATAAACGATTTCGTCGTCGTTTAGAGTGCGGGATTCGCCCAAACCGACAAGCGTTTCGCGCGGAATTCGCAAAAGTCCCTGTTCTTCGGCAATTTCGACGTTTTTTTGCATTGATCGCCCGAGAACGCAGACTTTTCTGTCGTATTCATCGGCGACGTCGAAAATCACCTGCAAACGATGCAGCGAAGAGGAAAACGTCGCGACGATGATGCGCCCTTCCGCGTGCGAAAAAATCTCTTCGAATGCCGGAATAACGGCTTGTTCCGAGGGCGTTCTGCCTTCGACCGTCGCGTTCGTCGAATCGCCCAAAAGCGCGAGCACGCCCTGGTCGCCGTATCTGGCGAGAGTTTTCAAATCATACGGCTTGCCGATGACGGGCGTATCGTCGATCTTGTAATCGCCGGTATGAATAATCGTGCCGAGCGGCGTCGTGATCGCCAGCGAGAAACAATCGATAAGCGAATGCGACGCGTGTATGAACTCTATTTTAAAGTTGCCGATTTCGATGACATCATTTGCCTCGACGCGGTGCAGCAAAACGTTGTCGAGCATTCTATGCTCGTCAAGCCGCTTTTCCGCTAGGGCGAGCGTAAAACGAGAGCCGTAAACCGGCAAATTAAATTTCTTCAGAATATAGGAAAGCGCGCCTATATGATCTTCGTGCCCGTGCGTTAAGATCAGCGCGGTTAAATCGGAACGATACTGCTCCAGAAAATCAAAGTTCGGTATCGAAATATCGACGCCGTAAGGCGTTTCTTCGGGAAACCCCATTCCGGCGTCAACAACAATCATTTCATCACCGTAACGAATTCCCATACAGTTCATTCCGAATTCGCCGATGCCGCCAAGCGGTATAATTTCTATTTTATTCACAATAAGTTATTCCCTATAATATGAAATTACCATAAAACCGCAAACTATTACACATCCGCTAAAACGGTTTGCAGCCGCAAGCCGTTTTGAGTTTCGCCGGCGATTTCGGGTTTTAATCGAATCACGTTATTGTTTATAAAAAATTCTAATTCTTGACACAAGTTTTTTGTATTTTTATACTAATCAGGTAACATTTTTTGAAGGGGAGTAGATAGCCTTTTCGGTCGGGCGATGCCGTCAATACAGTTTTCTCGAATGTAGAAAACTCGGTTCGTCAGCGTAAGTATCAAGACCTTCTGCGATGAGAAACACGCGGAAGGTCTTAGTGTTTAAATAGATGTCGTTTCCGTTTGTTTTCCGTTGATTACAATTTTTTTCTGGAGAAAAAACAATGGATTCTATTTTATTTCCTTTTGCCGATTACTGGTGGTTTTACGGAGGATTCCTGGTCTTCGTACTGATTATGCTCGCTCTCGATCTGGGCGTGTTTAATAGAAAAGCTCACGTCGTTTCATTCAAGGAAGCCACCATCTGGAGCATCGTCTGGGTTACGCTCGCGCTAACTTTCAACTTTCTTTTTTATCAATACGCTTCGTCCAAATACGGCGCTGAGATCGGGCAGACGGCGGCGCTCGAATTTCTCACCGGTTACGTTCTCGAATATTCGCTTTCGATTGACAACATTTTCGTTTTCGTTCTGGTTTTCAGTTATTTCGGCATTCCGCCTCAATACAAGCACCGCGTTTTGTTTTACGGCATTTTAGGCGCGCTGATATTTCGAGCAATTTTTATCGCCCTCGGTTCGGCGCTGATGCAGATTCACTGGATTATCTATATTTTCGGCGCATTTTTGATCATCACCGGCATCAGGATGATGTTCACAAACAACGAGGAAATCGATCCGGACAAAAACTTTCTGATCCGAATTTTCCGAAAATTCATGCCGGTAACGCATGAGATCGACGGCAAAAGCTTTTTTATCAAAAAAGACGGCATAACTTACGCGACGCCGCTTTTTATCGCGCTTTTATTTTTAGAAGCGACCGATATTATCTTTGCCGTCGATAGCGTTCCGGCGATTTTCGCCGTTACGAAAGAACCTCTGATTGTTTTCACATCAAACATTTTCGCAATTTTAGGACTTCGTTCGATGTATTTTATGCTCGCGGGCGTTATCAACAAATTTCATCTTTTGAAATACGGACTGGCGCTTGTTCTGATTTTCGTGGGCTTGAAAATGGTTTGGCTCAACGATGCTTTTAACGGCAAATTCCCGATCACCTGGTCGCTCGGCATAATTCTCGGAACAATTCTCATTTCGATAATCGCTTCGCTTTTATTCCCGAAAGCGGCGGAAGAAGAAATAAAAACCGCCGAACAATAAATTTCTCCGAAAAACGGTTTCGGTTAAAGAAAAAAAAGGGTTGAGAATATTTTATTTTATTCTCAACCCTTTTTTCTTAATCCTTTTAATCAGCATTTACCCGTTTTCAATGGCAAAATAAACGTTTTCCCATTCCGAAGGATGCAAACTTTCCGCGCGGCGCGAAGGCTCGACGTCAGCGGTTTTGAAGATTTCGAGCCAGTCGATCTGCGCGCCGGAAAGGCTTTTCAATTCGGCGTTTTTCAGATTATTGTAAATCGTTTTGCGCTTTTGCATAAACGCCGCGCTGACCAGCTCGCGAAACAAGATTTGATTTTCAATTTTGATTTCGCTTTTCGGTTTGAGCCTGACGATCGAGCTCCAGACTTTCGGCGCGGGACGAAAAGCCGACGGCGGAACGTCGAAAAGCTTTTTGCTTTCAAGATAAGCTTCGGTTAAAACCGTCAAAAATCCGCGGTCGGAATTCCCGACTTCAGCCGTAATTCGTTCGACGACTTCGCGCTGAAACATCAGGATCATTTCGGAAAACTCATTCGCCTGCTCGATCAGCTTTTGCAGAATTGCGGTGGAAATATAATAAGGCAAATTCGCGACGAGCTTTATTTTAGGATTTTCGGCTTGTGTGCCGGTCAGTTCGCTGAAATTTACTTTGAGCGCGTCGGATTCGATCAAACGAAAATTTTCCGCCGCTGAAAAACGCTCTTTTAGGACGGCAATCATATCGCGTTCGAGCTCTATGGCTGAAACATTTGCGCCCGATTCGATTAATTTTTCGGTCAAAGCGCCGCGTCCCGCGCCGATTTCCACGATCGTTTCGCCTTTTTGCGGGTTGAGCGCGGAAATGATTTTGTCGATGTAATTTTCGTC
Source organism: Acidobacteriota bacterium (assembly GCA_025463125.1). Taxonomy (GTDB): domain Bacteria; phylum Acidobacteriota; class Blastocatellia; order Pyrinomonadales; family Pyrinomonadaceae; genus SXVE01. The sequence goes on from JAOAPX010000074.1 coordinate 49,016, forward strand.
AATCAGGAAATTCTGACCGAAGGATTTTTTAGCGTAAGACTGTTTCATTGTTTAGCGACGGTTATCGCGAGTTTTCAGTTTGTTTTTCGTTTCAAGCTCGCTAAAAAGCAGTTGAACCGCTTACCGGATAACCCGTAACTTCAATATCCTCATCGTGTTTCGAGGTTTCCACGTCGCGCAGGCGAATCGCCGTCGAAAGCAATTGCGAGCCTTGCCCGCCGATCGCCGTCGGCGCGTCTTTTCCGCCGATAACGATCGGCGCGATAAAAAACGAGACTTTATCAATCAATTTGGCGTCGTTAAAAGCGCCCGCGAGCATCGTTCCGCCTTCGACCAGAACGCTCTGCAAATCGCGCTTTCCGAGCTCGTATAAAACGCCCTGCAAATTTCTGCCGCCTTCGGCTATCTGGACGACCTCGACGCCTTCGGCTTTTAACTCTTTAATTTTTTCCGTGTCCGAGCTGTCTGTAAACAGAATCGTCGGCGTATCGCGAGCCGTGTAAACGATTTGAGCATTCAGAGAAACTTTCAGCGAATTATCGAGCACGACGCGCGCCAGTTTTCGCCTGCGTTTTTTTCCGCTCCGGTCTGTCAAACTCGGATTATCAACGACAACCGTATTTGCGCCGACCATTATCGCGTCGTATTCGTGGCGCAGCTCTTGCGATTTTTCTCTGGATTTTTCCCCGGTAATCCAGCGCGAATCGCCGGTACGCGTCGCGATTCGACCGTCGAGCGAAATAGCCATTTTCAAATGCACGAACGGTCGTTTTGTTTTGTGCCAGTGAAAAAATTTTTCGTTCAAACGCGCGGCTTCTTCCTTTAAAATGCTGTTTACGACTTCGATCCCGTTTTCACGCAAAATTCTGAAACCGTTTCCCGAAACGAGCGGGTTCGGGTCTTCGATCGGCGCGACAACTCTTTTAATCCCCGCGTTTATTAAAGCTTCCGTGCAAGGCTTGGTTCTGCCCTGATGCGCGTGCGGTTCGAGCGAAACGTAAGCCGTGCCGCCGCGAGCGCGTTCGCCCGCCTGGTTCAAAGCGATAACTTCGGCGTGCGTGACATTGTCGTAAATATAAGTTCCCTCGCCGACCGCATCGCCGTTTTCCGCGACGATCACGCAGCCGACAAGAGGACTCGGGCTAACCTGCCCAATGCCGAAAGACGCGAGCTCCAGTGCGCGCCGCGTCCATTTTATATCGAGTTCTGAAAAATCTTGTTTCAACTTTGATCGTGATTAATTGAACAGCCCGTTTACGTAGCTTTCCGGATCGAAAACCATCAGATCGTCAACCTGTTCGCCGATGCCGACGTAGCGGATCGGGAGATTTAATTCCTTGGCGATGGCGACGGCGATTCCGCCTTTTGCGGTGCCGTCGAGTTTTGTTAAAACGATTCCGGTGACGTCAGCGGTTTTCATAAACTGGCGCGCCTGTTCGAGACCGTTCTGACCGGTTACGGCGTCGATGACGAGCAAAGTTTCGTGCGGCGCCTGCGGCACTTCGCGCCCGGCGATGCGCTTCATTTTTTCGAGCTCAGCCATCAAATTCGATTTGTTGTGCAGGCGTCCGGCTGTGTCAACGATTAAAACGTCTGCGTTTCGCGATTTCGCGGCTCGAAGCGAATCGAAAAGCACGGCTGCCGGGTCGGTTCCCTGTTTTTGCTGAATGATCGGAACGCCGGCGCGTTCAGCCCAGATTTCGAGCTGGTCGGAAGCGGCGGCGCGGAATGTGTCCGCGGCACAGATTAAAACGCCGTGCCCTTCGTTTTTAATGCGCTGGGCGAGCTTTCCGATCGTCGTCGTTTTGCCGACGCCGTTGACGCCGACGACCATCAGCACATAAGGCTTGATATCCAAATCGTATTTTCGCTCGTCGGCGACGCCGCGCTGCTCGGAATGATGCAGAATTTCGAGCAGTTCCTTTCTCATCGCGGCTTTGAGCGCGCCTAAATCGTTGATTTCCTGACGCGAAACGCCTTTGCGAATCGCTTCGAGAATCTGCATCGTCGTCGCGACGCCGATGTCCGTCGAAATCAGCATTTCTTCGAGTTCGTCAAGAAAAGCTTCGTCGATCTGCTTGCGACCTTCGAAAATCGTGTCGAGTTTATTGTTGATCGAATCGCGCGTTTTTTCGATTGCTTTCGTAAAACGCACGCCGATTTCCCGCTCGACGGCTTCTTCCTGAGCTTTGAGTTCTTCGAGAGATTTATCTAATCCTAGAATCGAGCTTGAGAATTTGTCTTCGTCTTTTTTTCTGCGCCAAAAAAATGCCATATATTGTTTCGGACTTTAGAGTCTGGATTCCGGATTTATTTTCCGAAATTATAATCTAATTAATAATGCCTTTATAAAAAAATTTAGTAACAAACCAAAGTTTCGATTATAAAAAAGAATCGCACGCTTCGGCAAACGTGCGATTTCTTATGTTGATTCCGGATGTTTCGGGCAAAACTTAAACGCCTCGCTTAAACGATTGCCGCAATAATATTATTCAACTTCCTGTTTAATCACCCGCGATACGATTTTAGTTTATCGGCATTCTCGAATAGCGCCTAACCCGAAATGCGGGAAAACGCGAACATAAAATAAAAAACGAATTACGCGGTTAAGGCGATTTCCTTTCTGCGCAGAACGGCGCCGAGAATGTTTGAAAAAACCAGCCAGAGATAGAAAAACAAAAAACTCCCGATGATTAAAGACCCGATCGCGCCGAGCAGAGGCAGGTTTGCGCCGGAAAAGCCTGCGTAAACGCCGTAAACCACAGCTGCGAGCGCTGCCATAAAAATCATCGTCAGGAAAATGATTTTTATGTAATCGAAGCCGCATTTTTTTATCGCATTAAAGGCTTGTAATAAATTGAGCGTTTTTGAAAAGGAACGCGTCGAGCCCGATACGAGACTGACCGCCGGAAATAAAAGAAAACCGAGAATAAACGCGAAAAACAAAGGCATCTGGAAATATATCGAAAGCCGCATAAACGATTTGAAAACTTTTTCGATCTGCGTCGTATCGGCTAAATAATTGCCGCCTAAAAACGAATCAGATTGACGTTCAAGACTGACTTTTACTTTTTCCCGGACATTCCCGGCATCGACCGCGAGCTTTTCGCCCGGATGAGCCGAATTAAGAGTTGAATTTATTTTGTTATTCGATGAAAGCACTTCCGTTTCGACATTTTCAAGGTGATCCGCGAAGGTAACCCACGCGTAGGCTCCGGCTCCGATTGAAATTCCGATAAACAAACCGAAAGTGGTAATTACGACCGCGATGCTCAGCAAAAACGGGTGAATAAAGTCTTCCCAGAAAGTAAAACGTTTAAGGCGCGCCGCGAAATTCGCCTCGGGCTTGTTCTGAACTGAATTTTCTATCGTCTTAAACATCACGGAAAACAATAAAACACCCGAAAGAACAGAAACCGCCGCCGATAAAATCAAAAGCCTTGTTCCGCCAACCGCCAGAATTGCTTTCCCGACGATCAACGCGGCAAAAAAGACCGCGCAAATCGTCAAGCTCAGCGGAAACCGCAGCGGATGCCTGAAAGATTCGATAAAATCCGCCGCCCGCATTTTCGGCTCGGATGGTTTCGCGGTTTCTTCGGCAGGCATTTCAAGGCGCGGGTACGGCTTGTTTATCGAACCGACAACTTTACTGCCGGATAATTCGAATGCACTGGAAGTAACGCATAAACCGCCGCAATTCAGACAAAGTTTAACGCTGCTTCCGAATGTGTTCGGGCAAGTTTTGCAAAAATACGTTTCGCAGATTTCGCAAACATAATTGTACGGTCGTTCCGGGTGAACCGAGCAAACCGGCAAATCAACCTGCTCTTCAATATTTTTCCCTGTTGCCGAGTTCGAAAATGCTGAATGCCCGGCGGGCTTTATTTTCGAGCTGACGACGAAAGAATTTGCCTGCGAATCATTTTGCAAACCCGCTGTTTCCGCCGAAACTTCAGCCTGGTTTTCGGCGCGCTGTTCAAGAAAATATTTATGAAGTTCGGGAATTTTGCCCGCGCTCAGCCACCGCAGATTTCCGCGCCTGACCTGATCTTCGGGCAAAACCGAGCCTTCTTTTATCCATTGAATCAGTTCCTCAATTTCCGCTTCGTAGACGCGTTCCTGCACCAGCACCTGCCAGCTTTTATGGGAGTACATTTTTCCTTACCTCTAGTAATAAAAGATTAAGCTACCGATAAGCCGCGTTTTTCCGCCAACGGATGTTTTTCCGGCAAAGGAGCGTTAACCGCCGACTTTAGGCGGACGACTCCGATGCCGATTTGCCCGTCGCTACAGGCTTCAACCAAAGCCTGTACGACTTTTCCGTCATATCGCGTTCCGGTAAAACTTTTGATTCTGTCCAAAGCCGCGTCGAGGGTCATCCCTTTCTGGTAAGGTCGGTCAATGGTCATTGCGTCGAAAGTGTCTGCAACAGAAATAATTTTTGCCTGGAGAGGAATCTGGTGATCGGTTAAAGCCTGAGGATAGCCTTGCCCGTTAACCATTTCATGATGCATATAAATGCCCGGCAAAAAGTCTTTCATCGCCGGAATCTGCGACAGGATTTTATAGCCCCTCTGCGGATGAGTTTTCATTATTTCAAACTCATCATTGGTCAGAGCCGCCGGTTTCTTCAAAATCGCGTCGTCGATCGCGATTTTTCCGACGTCGTGCAAAAGCGCGCTGATACGTAAAGTTTCAAGTTCCTGAGCCTGTAGTCCCATTCGCTGCCCGATTGCTACCGACACGCGGGAAACTCTTTCGGAATGACCGCGCGTGTAATGATCTTTCCCGTCAATCGCCGCCGCCAGAGCTTTAACCGTGCCGACGAATAGCTCGCGGTTTTCTTCGGCGGCTTTGGCAAGCCGCGCGACGTGTTCCTGAACATTGTCGCTCATTAAATTGAACGCTTTGCCGAGCATCCCGATTTCCGTAATATTCTGCGTTTCAACGCGGGTCGAGAAATCGCCTGCCGCGATTTTTTCGGCAGCGAACGCTAATTTCAAAAGCGGTGAAGTCAGCTTTCTGCTTAATACGAAACCGATTATCAGCGCAATGAAAGCGAAAGCGAGGCTTATTATCCAGGTCTGCTGCTTCATTTCACCGACCGATGCCAGAGCCTTTGTTTCATCCTGCATTGTGATAACGCCGAAATTCAGGTTTTTGCTGAAGCTGACGGTTGAATAAGCGCCGATCATATCGTGCTTTGTGCCGTTGTATTCGGCTGAAAATGGCACGAGAGCCGATTGAATCTGTTTGTTGGCTTCGAGCCATTCCTGTACGATTCGAAGCTCGCCGAGCGATTGCTGATTGGATACAAAATTCGTGTTCGGATGAAAAACCGCGCGTCCTTTATCATCGACGACAAAAACAATCGGCAGCCCGGATTTCCAAAGCTCGTCTTCGGTCATAGGTTTCGCGCCGACGATGCTTCGGGAAATCTCTTTCATCGAAACGATGGCGACAACAGCTGCAGCCGTATGCTGATTAATAATCACAGGCGATGCAACCGTTAAAACCATCTCGCCGCTCGAAGAAACTTTTTGCGGCTGACCGAAAATCAGCTTTTGATTCGAAATATTTGAAAGCGGTTCTTTTGAAAGCAATTCAATCTCGTCTTTATTTATCGACTCGGAACGAAAAACCGAAAGCGATTCCGCATCGATCGGTTTTACGTAAAGCGCCAGCAAATTCGGATTTTCCTTGAGCGTCGCGCCGAGCTTTTTCTCGGTTTGCGCGGAAGACAGAATCGAAAGATCGTTTGAAAGTTCGAGCGCCGAAGCAAAACCGGCGACTAAATTGCCGTTTTTCTGAGCGAATATTTCGATTTGCCGCGCCTTTTCCTGTACAAGCTGTGTTTGATACCGATTTTCTACCGCCCGCAATTCCTTCGCGCTTCGTTCGGACAAAAACCATCCGGTCAAAACAAGCGGAACCAACCCGACCAGTAAAAGCGTAAATATGACGAAGTAAATTAAATTTAGTTTGTTTTGTTTTGGAGGCATGGAAATGATTGTAGAAATGCGAAGAAGATCGCTCTTTAATTCTAAGTTAAATTATCACGTTTGGTCAACAGCTTTTAACAATGTTTTGCTTTTATTTTATAAATTATATTTGCCTGTTTTACTCAATCCCGTCCGCACGGTTTCCCAGGCATTGCAGTAAAGGTTAAATTTGAGTAATTTAAATTTGTTACAACCCTTTTAATAACAATCGACGGTTTTTAGCAATCGTATCCGCGAAAGTTTAATTTTCGGATATATAACGCACTCAAATGTCACCTGACCGCTGGCAACAGATCGAAGCTGTTTTTCAATCGGCGCTTGACCTTGCGCCCGATAAGCGCGAGCTTTATCTCGCCGAGCATTGCCGCGACGACGACGAACTTCGGCGCGAAGTAGCCAAATTGCTTTCCGATTACGATTCAGCCGACAGTTTTATCGAATCCCCGGTCTGGACCGACAGCCGCTTTCTCAATTCATCCGCGAAAAAGGTTTTGTCCGAGTCGTTTAACGAAGACGCGCACAACGCGAATACGGATTTTTTGAACGGAAAACGAATCGGAGTTTATCGTTTAACGCGGGAAATCGGGCGCGGCGGAATGGGCACGGTTTTTCTTGCCGAACGCGCAGACGGAGAGTTTTCTCAGAAAGTGGCGATAAAACTTATCAAACGCGGCATGGATTCGGATTTTATCATTCGCCGTTTTCGCCACGAACGTCAAATCCTGGCTTCGTTTGAACACCCGTTTATCGCTCGCCTGCTCGACGGCGGAACGACCGCGGAAAATCTGCCGTATTTCGTGATGGAGTATATCGAGGGCGACACGCTTTATAATTTCTGCGATAAAAAAAGCCTTAACGTCAAAGAACGCTTAAAAATATTTCAAAAAGTCTGTTCCGCTCTTCAATACGCGCACGAAAATCAAATCATTCATCGAGACATAAAGCCGAGCAATATTCTGGTCACCCGTCACGACGTTCCGAAGCTGCTTGATTTCGGCATCGCCAAAGTTCTCAACCCGGATTTAATTCACGAATCCATCAATCCGACGGCTTCGATTATGCGTTTGATGACGCCCGATTACGCTTCGCCTGAACAGGTTTGCGGCGGCGAAGTAACGGCATCGAGCGATATCTACAGCCTCGGAATTCTGCTTTACGAACTTTTAACCGGACATCGACCGTATAATTTCAACGGGCGAGCCTTGCACGAAGTTTCGCGCGTAATTTGCGAGGTCGCGCCCGAGCTTCCGAGCGCAATTATCGGAAAAAGCGGAAATCTTCTGCCGCAATACGCGGAATATTCCGATAAATTCGCTCGCCTTCGTTCAACCGAACCGGACGCTTTAAAACGCGAGCTCGCGGGCAATCTCGACAACATAATTCTAAAAGCGCTGGGAAAAGAAATTTCCGACAGATACGATTCGGCTCAGGAATTTTCCGAGGATATTTCTCGTCATTTGCGCGGAGAAAGCGTTTTAGCTAAACCGTTTTTCCCGAAAACTCAAACGAAAACATTAAAGCCGCTATCGGAAATTCCCGGGAAATCGCTCGCTGTTTTGCCGTTTAAATTCATAAATTTAAATCCTTCGGATAATACCGGCGATAGTTTTTTAGGTTTGGGATTGACCGATGCCCTGATCGCGCGTCTCAGCCAGGTGCGGCGTTTTGTCGTTCGCCCGACGAGTTCGGTTCTGCAATTTCAGGACAGCTTGAGCGATCCGATAAAAGCCGGAAAAGATCTTGGCGTCGATTACATTCTCGACGGGAACATTAAAAAAGCGAATGACCGTTTGCGGGTAACGGTTCAATTATTGAGCGTTGCGGAAAACGCCACGATCTGGGCAACTTCGATTGACGAAACGCTCGCCGATGTTTTCGCGCTTGAAGACACGCTTTCCAATAAAATGATAGAAGTTTTACTGCCGCAGCTTACGGGCAGCGAACGCGAAGAGTTTTCCAGGCGAGGAACGAGCAACGCCGAAGCGTTCGAGAAATACCTGCGCGGCAGATATTATTTTAATTCATTCACGGAAGACGGTTTCGCCAAAGCGTTCATCAGCTTTCACGAAGCCATCGCCGCCGACCCGGAATACGCGCACGCATACGCCGGAATCGCGGATTATTACAACTGGCTCGGAATTTTCGGAGTTTTGCCGCCGCAGGATTGTTTTCAATCGGCAATTTCAGCCGCGACAAAAGCGATCGAGCTCGACGAGGAACTTTCCGAAGGACACGCGAGCCTTGGATTTTCGCTGCACGCCGGAAATTACGATTGGTCGAAAGCCGAGCAACATCTTTCGCGCGCGCTTGAATTGAATCCGAACAATGCAACGGCTTACGTCTGGTACTCGATTGTGCTTTACACGGAAGCGAGATTTACAGAAGGATTGGAGCTTGCGCGGCGCGGCGTCGAGCTCGATCCTTTGACGCCGTTTAACATTCACAATCTCGGCTGGGGATTTTATTACGCGCGGCGTTTTGAAGACGGCATTAATCAATACAAAAAACTGATCGCAGATTTTTCGACTTACGGTCTCGCTTATTACGGTTTGAGCAAAATTTATCGCATTACAGGAAAAACGGCGGAATCGGTCGATGAAATTCAGAAAGCGAAAGAATTGTTCAACGACAGCGTTTTTTCGCTTTTGTCCGAAGCCGAAAGCTATGCCGCAGACGGGCAGCGCGACAAAGCCGAAGATAAATTAAACAAGCTGCTCGAACTTTCAAAAACCCGCTACGTTTCGCCTTACCAGCTTTCGCTCGTATATTGTTATTTGAACGAAAAGGAAAAAGCTCTTGAACTTCTCGAAAAAGCGTTTGAAATAAAAGAAGCGTGGACCAACTGGATGGGCGTCGAACCGGCTTTCGACCCGCTTCGGTCCGACGAGCGTTTTCAGAAAATCCTCGAAAAAACGGGCTACCATCATTTCTTTAATAATTTTCCGGTCAGCAGCAACTATCCCGGCAAAACGACGGACGGAAGCAAAACCGGCGATAATCTCAAACAGCTATCTCCGACGACTCAAAGTTATAGCTTTCATAACGAAACGACTTTAAACCTCCAAGGATTAGAGGAAACAAGCGAAGGCAAAGAAAAAACAGTTTCGCCGAAGCGCAAAAACTCTCGCCGAAAAACTTTTACTTACGCCGCAGCCGGAGTTTTAGCAGTCCTTTTCGGAGCCGCGATCGGGCAGTTTTATATGCCAAACGGATTTTTTAATAAGACTCCGGCAGAGACTGTTTCCGCTATTAAAACTTTTCAAAATCCTTCGATCGTCATACTTCCTTTCAAAGACGACGATGTTTCGCGGGAAAACGTGGGCGTCGGGTTTGCCGACGCTTTAACGCGAAAGATCGGTAATATAAAGCGCCTGACGGTGATTTCATCAAGCACCGGACGCCTGATTGCCGATGCCGATCTGCCGACCATAAACAAGGAGCTCGGTTTGGTTTTCGTCATTCGCGGAACAATGACCAAAAAAGGCAGCGGAATCAATATCGCGTCGGAAATGGTTAATTCTTCAACCGGCGACGTTTTGTGGAGCGAATCTTTTTCCGATGAAAAAAGCGATTTGTTCGTTTTACAAACGAAACTTGCCGAAAAAATTCTGGCAAGCTTATCGATCGAGCCGCTTCCGCTTGAAAAAGAACAGATTTACCGCAGTTACACAAGCAATTTGCTCGCTTACCAGCTTTTTCTTGTCGGTCGGTATCAAATGACGAACCGTTCGCCGGAAAATCTGCGAAAAGCCATAAACGCTTTTTCCCAATCGCTGAATGAAGATCCGAACTTCGCCCTGGCGCACGTCGGTCTTGCAGACGCGTATCTTTTATTAAATCTTTACGACGTAGAACCGCCGCCGGACGCGTATCCGAGAGCTGAACAAGCGGCTCTGCGAGCTATCTCGATCGACGACAATCTGGCTGCCGCTCACACTTCGCTCGGATATATAAAGTTTTTCAACAAACGAGATCGCGCAGGCGCCGAACTTGAATTCCGCCGCGCAATTCAAATCAATCCTTCATACGCGCAGGCACACCACTGGTTTTCTTTAACGCTTTCGGCGATGAAACGACCGACCGAAGCGATCAGCGAAGCCCGGACAGCCGAACGCCTCGACCCGCTTTCATCCGCCGTGAAGACGGCTTTATGCGCCGCTTATTATTATGGAAAGCAGTACGAGCAGGCTCTTGCGACGTGTGATAAAGCTTTAGCTCTGAATCAGGACTTTGTTCCCGCGCATAAAACAAAACGCTGGATTTATCTCGCGACAGGCGAATACCAGCCGGCTCTCGATTCTTTCAGAAAAGAATACAGCTACAGCGGCGGCAATAATGAACCGGGCTGGACGATTATAAAATCGCAGGTCGAAGCGCTCGGCAGCAATCGCGAAAAAGCCGTTCTGGAATTGAAACAAGCGATTGAAGCGCCGGAAATAAAAAATAATCCGTTCGTTTACGCCGAAGAAATAGCCCTGGCTTTTAACGCTTTAGGCGATCGGGAAAACGCGCTTTTATGGCTGGAAAGAGCCGAAGCAGCCAATAACCACGGCTTTAATTTTATATTTGCTCATCCGCGTTTTGAAAATCTCGAAAACGAGCCTCGCTTTCAAGCTCTTTTGAAAATCGTGCGGGAACCGAAACATTAAAACTTTCATCGCTTTCTTTTTATCAATAAATTTTTATCAATAAATAAAGAGCCCGGCGCAATTCGGCACTGAGTTGATTGCGCCGCACAAATTGAATCGAAAACGCAGGAAAGCGCAGGACGGCGGAAAACTTCGCCGCTGCAACAAACGGCGCTGGAAGATTGAGCGCCTTTTCGCGCGTCAGCAAAATTTCCGCCGGGTTTTCGGCTCGTTTCGATTATCCTGACGCCAATTATTTAGGCTTTTTTCACCTGGCTTGTATCGTTGTTTTGTTAAGAAATTATTTTTGCAACAGCTTCTAAATGTAGAAAGAAACTTCCTTAAATAATTTCGCCGACTAAATCGTAATTGTGAGCTTCTGAGATGCGTACGTCATAGATGGCTCCGATTTCGGGTTCGAAATTTTCCGGCATATCGTTAATTAAAATATACCCGTCGATTTCCTGCGCCTGCCCTTCAAGGCGACCCTGGAAAAGCAAATCGGATTCCTGCGATACGCCTTCAAACAGCAATTTATAAACGTTGCCGATTTTAGCTTTATTTTTTCGCTTGGAAATTTTCGCCTGTTCTTTCATCAAACGGGCGCGCCGCTGTTTCGCGGTCCTTGCATCTACTTTATTCGGCAAATCAAACGCGGCGGTTCCTTCTTCGTCGGAATATGTAAAAACGCCAACGTTGTCGAATTCGCAGTTTCTGACAAAAGCCATTAATTCTTCAAAGTCTTCTTCGGTTTCTCCGGGAAAGCCCGTGATAAACGTCGTTCGAATCGTGATATTCGGGATTCTCTCGCGAACTCTTTTTATCAGTTTTTCGAGGCTTTCACGAGTTCCGCCGCGTTTCATCAATTTTAAAACGTTGCGCGAAGCGTGTTGAAGCGGCATATCGAGATACTTGACGGCTTTCGGAGTTTCGGCGATGGCGGCGAGAAAAGCGTCTGAAATATGAGTCGGGTATGCGTACATCACGCGAATCCATTCCAAACCCTCGATTTCACCGAGGGCGCGGACAAGCTTTGCAAGCGCATCGACTTCGCCTAAATCTTCACCGAAACGCGATGAATCCTGAGCGATTAAAACAATTTCCCTAACGCCTTGTTTCGCCAGATCCTCAGCTTCTTTTAAGATCGAACCGAAACGGCGCGAGCGAAAAGAACCGCGCATTCCCGGGATCGAACAAAAAGCGCACGGGCGGTCGCAGCCTTCGGCAATTTTGATAAACGCCGTGTGCGATTCGGTCGCACGATACCTGGGCGTGTCGAAATCGTATAGATAAGTGGCGGTTTTATTGCCGATTTGCAGCAAAGGCAATTCCCTGAAGTTTTTCGTTTCGTCGGCGGCTTCCAAAATTCTGCCGATTTCGTTCGTCCCGATAAAAGCATCGACTTCCGGCAATTCGTTTATTAAATCATCGCGGTAACGCTCAACTAAACAACCGGCGACGACTACTCTCTGCGCTTTCCCGTTTGCTTTCGCGCCGGTCGCTTCCAAAATCGCGTCAATCGATTCCTGTTTCGCCGATTCGATAAAACCGCACGTATTGACGACAATCGTTTCGGCTTCGTCTGCATTATTCGTGATTTCGTATCCGGCTTCTTTTAATTGTCCCATCATCACTTCAGAATCAACGAGATTCTTCGGACATCCGAGACTGACAAATCCTACTTTTTTCATTTTTGTGTTAAATTCAACTCTAATAAATACTTTCGTTTCGCTTAAATTTGTATGTCGAATATATATAATTACTTATCGCGATATATTCTATCCGTTTTTATTGTTATATGTTTAGCCTTTCCGATTCGCCTTTTAATTTTACCTTTCTTTGAAAGCGACCCTCAAATTTTTATGTTGTTCTTTTTCGGTTTTTGGAACGGATTAATAACAGGTTTAATTCCTTTCAAATTTGTCCGAAAATTTCATAAAGCCTTAGCTTTTAGTTTTTTGATTTCACTCTCAATCTCGATTTTTTGGGTAGTTTTCCCGCTTACATTTAATAAATTAGCCGGTTCGACTACTAATACCTATGATGCATTTATGCTTTTGATGATCTTCTACTTCGGCGCAGTCTATGCTCTGCCTAATTTTTGTTCAATATACTTACTAAAAAAACTTTTTTCTTAATAAATTTATTGAAAGCAATCTAAATTACAAAATATTTATTTTTTGCTATTTTTCGCGGTGAAGAAAAGGTTTTCCTGCCAGACAAATCGCCTTTCTTATACACGAAAAATCTATATTTTCGCCCGCTCATCCGAATTATTTTCCAGATTTTCGAGCCAGCTTTCAATCTCTTTCGCTTCGTCGTTTGATAAATTCTTTTCGCCGAAACGCACGCGATTATATTTTTCCGTAAGGCTTACCACTTCGGGCATTTGTATCGTGTAAGCGAATTCTAAAGGCGTTTGATGCGGTTCGCGGCGAAAACCTTTGCTTGCTAAAACCGTTTGCATTCTTTCATAAAACTCAATTACCGTCGCTTCATTTTTTTGTTTTATCCAAAAGAAAAGATTCTGCCAGATCTTTAATTTAATAATTTTACGATAAAGAAAAATCAACAAAACCGCGCCCAAACCCGCCGCTATAAAATAAGCGATTCCATAACCGATCGCTTTCGCGCTCGTTTCAAATCCTTTGTCGCCGCGGGCTTCTTTCCACCATTCGGACAATTCTGCCTGGACGTCTTTTAACCAGGTTGAGGTTTTTGCCTGATAATCAACGAGACCGTTTTTAACCGAACGAAAAAGCGAACGCTGTCCTTGATTATCGTAGGCTACAAAGTATTGAATCCAAAACGTTTCCAGTGCTTCGACATAATTATTGAATTTGCCCAGAATTCCTGTTGAAGCATTGCTTTCCAAGGTTTGTCCGGCGAATGGCGTCGGGTCAAACGGCACCCATGCGTTTTCACCCGGAAAATAAACCTCTACCCAGGAATGCGCGTTTCGCTGCTTGACGACATATACGCCCGCCGTTTCGTTGTATTCGCCTTGCTGAAAACCGTTTACAACGCGCGTTGCGATTCCCTGCGTTCTAAGCATAACAGCCATCGCCGTAGCGAAATATTCGCAATGTCCTTCGCGAATATTAAAAAGAAAGTCGGCGACCGGTTCGTCACCCGTCGCTTTCAAATCCAAAGTATAACCGAAATTATTTTGCAGATATATCTCGAGCGCTTTTGCTTTATCATACCGATTAGAAGAATTTTCAGTTACCTGTTTAGCCAACTGCGAAATTCTCGAATCCATCGTATTCGGAAGCTGTAAATATCTTTGCAGCTCCGGTTTGTAACTCTCATTGTCGCGGCGAAGATTTTGCGGATTCGGACCCGTGGTATCAGAAACAACTTGATAACTGATTCTTTCCGAATTATTCGCCTGAAAACTTATTCCATCTTCCGTGTCTTTATAAACAACCGGAAAATTTCCCTGCACTATCACGGCTCTGGGCAAGGCAAACAAAACGCTCGTATCAATCGGTTCAAGATAAAAAGTCTGCGTAGCCAGATTATCTCTGCTCGTCGCGTAATTGATCTGAATGTAATCTCTTCCGCTTTTATCAAACGATTCTTTATTTATAAATCTCGATTTTTTCCAACTCCGATTATCAAAAGTATCAAGCGCGACACCTCTCCAACGGATAAAATTGAGATTCGGATTAGCCGTTTCAAGCCGCACGCGCATAACGATTTGATCATTTTGCTGAATTTTACCGATTTCGCCTAAATTAACCGAATCGGAAAATCCAGTTGAAGTTGTTACGCTATTTTGGTTACCGCCAAGTCCCGCACCGCCCACTCGCGGCAACAGAAAAAACATCGGTAATGCCAGTAAAAAGATTAGAACTATCAATGCTGTAGCTGTTAAAGGCAATTTTTTTGCAAATACTTTTCTGGAATCGCCCCTTTCAGCAATCAATTCAGATGATGTTTTTTTCCCGGTCTTATCAGAAATAGTTTTTGAAGTTTTTCGTATCTCAAAAGCTATAATGGCACAAACCGAAACGAACAGATAAAAAATAAATGAAGCGAGATATAAAGCACTAATACTTAAACCCGCAGCTAAAAGCACCTGAAAGAATGACATTAAATACAAAAATATCCAGTCCCGGTCAGTTTTTTTCTGAAGTATTTTAATAATCGTGAGCACTAGTATAAGCCTGGATAAAATTCCAACTACGATTAAGCCCGAGTTGGAATAACCAAAAAGCTGCATCTTCCAACCTAAATAAAATAGAGGAATCGCCAGAATGATCAGAATTGTCCCGAATCGCTCCGAAAGTTGCCAGCGAGTTTCCTCTATAAGCCATCCGGTTAAAAACAAGCCTGAGATAAGGAAAGCTTCGGGAAGCGAAAAGGCATCGGCAGCGGCGAGCGAGAAAAAGCCGGCAATAACCGTCAGATAAGACAACGCTCTGGAGATGGCGTCCGGGTTTTTGTAATTAAAAAGCATGTTCGGATCGACGAAACGTTCAGTATTTATTATCAGTACAAGTTTATTAAACGAAACTTTTAACACCTAAAACACCTAAAACATCTAAAGCAATATTAAAAGTGATATTTAATACAATCGCGGCTTCGGTTAAAAGCTCGAATTTATTAATGTATTAATTTATTAAGCACTTTGTAATAATAAAACAAGCTCTAAAAAAAGAGCTGTCTGTGTAAACCCGTCGGGTTTGGTTATTTAGCTTAAATGGTATCCGAAAACATCCGTAAACATCCAAACCGGTCATTCGGGAAGGCGGTAAAGAATTCATGCGAGGCGAGGTCGGTAATTAATTATTTTATCAGACCCATCTGAAATCTTCCGCATGTTCACGGCTTTCTCTACCTTAATCTTTTCGAGTAAATATCAGATTAACATTTTATTTGATATTTGGAAGTAGTCCGGTCAGGTGGCTGGAAAACGTTTCGAGCGTGTTAAAAAACAGTAATT